>CAZJNY010000026.1:0-26034 GCA_964547405.1 uncultured Flavihumibacter sp.
GCAGTATCGGGTATTGGATTTTATTCATCAACCGGAGTTTATCGCGGTAAAATAATACTAGAACGATAGAATCCCTATCTTAATTGTCATCTTATCCAAAGAAAATAAATGAAAACCAGTATAGCCGTCAGAGATCTTCAGGAGGCCATGGAGTTTCACCGGGATCCGGAAAAAGCAAAACAGATGGCCCGTTATATGAAGAACAGGTTTGCGTTTCTGGGTATTCAGCAGCCCCTTCGCAAGGAATTATCAAAACCCTTTATTCAAACTGCAAAGAAGCTGGACATGCCGGTAATTATTCGCCAGGCCGGGGAATTATGGCAGTTACCGGAGCGGGAATACCAGTATGTTGCCATGGAATTATTGTTTGCCGGTAGTAAGCAATGGAATCCGGCAGCCCGGGAATTTTTCCTGCAACTGGTCACCGATAAATCCTGGTGGGATACGGTTGATTTCATTGCAGCCAGACTGGTAGGTGGCTGGTTCCGGGAAAAAAACGACCGGGAGATTTTGCTTTCCTGGATAAGATCTGACAATATCTGGCAAAATCGGACCGCCCTCTTATTTCAGTTATTCTATAAAGAAAAAACAGATAGTGAATTTCTATTCCGGGCGATCGATGAATTGAAGGGAAAAAAGGAATTCTTTATTCAAAAAGCCATCGGATGGTCGCTTCGTCAATACCATCGGAGCGCTCCTGAGAAAGTGGAGGGCTTTGTGGAGGCTTCCGGTATAAGCGGACTGGCCAAACGGGAAGCATTAAAACATGTCTGAGTTGCGATAGGAACTACGCCCCGGAATCAGTAACTTTTCAGAACCAATTTAAACCGGCTGAATATGAGCGACCAGACTCCATCTTCACTTAACAGAAGAAACTTTTTACGGTTATCCGGCATGACCGGAGCGGCCCTTACGATTGGCTATTTCCTTCCGGCCATCGCCAATGGAAAGCCAACCATTCTCCGTGCAGCAGATGCAGCCAACGCGGGTATTGATTTAACCGCCTGGGTTCGGATAGACAAAACCGGACTGGTTACCATTTTCAGTCACCGTGCCGAAATGGGACAGGGTGCTTATCAGAGTATTCCACAGATTGTTGCGGAAGAACTGGAAGTTGATTTGAATGCCATCCGGGTTGAATTCGCGAAAGGGCATCCTTCCAAATACGGCAGCCAGATTACCGGCGGCAGTTCAACCGTAAGGGGATCATTTAAAGCACTTCTGAATACAGGTGCAACGGCCAGGGAAATGCTGATTAGCGCGGCAGCACAGGAATGGCAGGTTGCCCGCCAGGAATGTTATGCTTCCGAAGGGCAGGTTATTCATCGCCCCAGCGGAAAAAAACTGGGCTATGGTGAACTGGTAGAAAAAGCATCCGGCTTAACTCCGCCTCAGTCTGTTCCATTAAAAGCGAGAAAGGATTATAAATACATTGGCAAAGCTGTAGGAAGACTGGATAATCCAGACAAAGTCAATGGCAAAGCGGTATTTGGCATGGATTTCAGTTTGCCTGGAATGAAATATGCTGCGGTGGAACGGAATCCGCGTTTTCATGGTAAAGTCAAATCTTTTACAGATAAAAAAGCCAGAGCAGTTAAGGGCGTGATTGATGTAATTAAAGTGGAAATGCCCGTGTTTTCCGGTACCCGCGAAGGAGTTGCGGTGATTGCTGACAATACATGGGCTGCGCTGAAAGCAAGAAAATTACTGGAGATTGAGTGGGATGATACAGGCATTGAACGCGTTAGTACGGATTCCCTGTTTCAGCGCATGCGTGAAGATCTGGGCAAACCGGGATTACCGCAAAAAGCATTGGGTGATCCGGTACGATTCTTTGACAAAGCTGAAAAAAAACTGGACCTGATTTATGAAACGCCCTATGAAAGTCATAGTGCGATGGAGCCATTGAATTGCACCGCTCACTACACGCCTGAAGGCATCCGGGTATGGGGACCGATACAGGGCCCCGACTGGATACAATCGGATCTTGCCAGCCGGTTCAAGATTCCGATAGAAAAAGTGGAGGTAAACATGACCTTCCTGGGAGGAGGCTTTGGAAGAAAAGCCTTTACGGATTATCCGGCGGAAGCCGTGCTTATTTCAAAAGCTATTAATGCACCTGTTCAGGTGGTTTGGACCCGGGAAGATGATATGACCCAGGGGCCTTTTCGTCCGGGTGTGGTATATGGCTGTAAAGCCGTGCTGCAGGGCGACCGGGTGAATGCCCTGGAAGTAAAACTGGCCGGACAAAATATGGATCACCAATGGTCGCCGAATCCTGATAAAATGGATTATAACCGGAGCACTACAGAAGGATGGCTGGAACCTTTTTTTGAAAGCATTCCAAACTACCGGTTTGCGGATATTCCAACGGAATCGCCGGTTCCGGTAATGTGGTGGAGATCGGTTTACTCATCAACCAATGCATTTGCCTTTGAAAGTTTCTGGGATGAAATGGCCGTTGCTGCGGGGAAAGATCCAATGGCTTTCCGGAAAGCCCATATCTGGGATAATCATGACCGTTATCATAAACTGATTGATAAACTCAAAGAAGTAACGGCCTGGGATAAGCGAGGCAAAGGTTTCGGAGTAGCGTTTGCAGAATGTTTCGGTTCCATCATCGGTGAAGTGGTACAGGTATCAAAAGCCGGTGAAAATGGTGTGAAAGTAGATAAGGTTACGGTAGTGATTGATTGTGGCTGGTATGTTAACCCGGCCATCATACAGCAGCAGGTGGAAGGCAGTGTAATTATGGGATTGGGAGCGGCCACCCTGCATGCGACCAACTTCAGGGATGGTAAAGCTGTTGAAACCAATTTTCATCAATACCGGATCTCAAGAATTCAGGATACTCCTGAGATCGAAGTTGTGATAATGGAAAATGACGAAAAAGCAGGTGGCGTTGGAGAACCGAGTCTGCCTCCGCTGGCACCTGCTTTATGTAATGCGATTTATGACCTCACGGGAAAGCGCATACGCAAACTTCCCTTTTCGCTTTCTTCCCTGCCCGATGCCTGAGCTCCGGGTAGGTAATGAGTGGTTTTGGTCTTACTTACGTGCTGCCTTAACCTGGGCGGGTGTAATTACCGCTTTGTATTTATTCCCCCAACTGTTGGCAACATAATTGGTAACGTCTGCAATTTCTTCATCCGACAAATAGGATTGTTCAGGCATCATCATGCTATAGGTTTTGCCATTCACTTTGATTTCTTCATTAAGACCCTTTAGAATAACTGTGATGATCTTTTTCGGGTCCTTCTGGAAATAATCAGACTTTGCAAGCGGAGGGAAACTTCCTTCAAGTCCTTCCCCGTTTTCCTGGTGACAACTCATGCAATTGTTGTCATACACTTCTTTTCCCCGTTTGATACTGGCTTCTTTGGGATTTTGAACAAAGGCAGAGAGAGAAACAACACTAACAGTTAGAATGGCTGCAACAGCAATTTTTTTCATGCTTGTCTGGTTAAATTTTTTAAATCAATTCTCCTTCCAGGTCATAATCGTAGGCCTTGGTGATTTTAACCATCACGAACTGACCCGGAACCAGTTTCTGATCAGTATTGATCACTACTTCATTGTCCACTTCCACACTGTCAAATTCCGTTCTTCCAAGATAACGACCAGCTTCTTTTTTATCAACTATTACCTTAAAAATTTGTCCTAATTTTTCCTGATTTTTTTCCAGGCTGATTTCCTGCTGCACTTCCATGATTTCCTGCGCGCGTGCTTCTTTCTCCTCTGCAGGGATATTATCTTCCAGATCGTGAGCAGTGGTGTTTTCTTCGTGTGAATACGTGAAGATCCCTACCCTGTCGAACCGCATCCGAACCAGGAAGTCTTTCAATTCTTCTACATCCTCCCTGGTTTCACCCGGAAAACCGGTGATGAGCGTAGTGCGGATACAGATACCCGGTACCTGTTCTCGGATACTGGCGATAAGTGTCTCCATTTCCTCTCTTGTAATCTGCCGTTTCATCGCTTTCAGCATATTGTTGGAAGCGTGCTGAAGGGGCATATCCAGGTAATTGCAGATATTGGGATGGGCTTTTATGGCATCCAGAATTTCCATCGGAAATTTGGAGGGATAGGCATAATGCAGGCGGATCCATTCGAGGCCTGGAATTGCTGCCAGTTGGTGCAACAGTTCCGGTAATTGTCTTTTTTTATAGAGATCCAGACCATAATAGGTCAACTCCTGGGCGATCAGCATGATTTCCTTCACCCCTTTTTTCACCAGTGATTCCGCTTCTTTTACAAGATCTTCAATGGGCCTGCTCACATGGCCGCCCCGCATCAGGGGAATGGCGCAGAAAGAGCAGGTCCGGTTGCAGCCTTCAGAAATTTTCAGGTAGGCATAATGTTTAGGGGTGGCCAGCATGCGTTCGCCCAGCAACTCGGCTTTGTAATCAGCTTCCAGCTCTTTTAAAATCAGCGGCAGTTCCATGGTACCAAACCAGGCATCCACTTCGGGGATTTCTTTTTCGAGATCGTCGCGGTAGCGTTGGCTCAAACAGCCGGTAACATATACTTTATCCAGTTTTCCATCCTGCTTGAGGGCAATCTGGTCGAGAATAGTATTGATGGATTCTTCCTTGGCTTTATCAATAAATCCGCAGGTATTGACAACAACGATATTATGATCCAGTTTGGCGTTTTCATGAACTACATCAATCTGGTTAGCCAGTAGCTGGCCGCTGAGCACTTCACTATCCACCATGTTCTTACTGCAACCAAGGGTTATAATGTTAACCTTATCCTTTTTGAGTGTTCTTACTTTCATATACGTATTTAACAGCAGTGTTTATTCATCCTCCACTAAACCTTGAGAAGGCTGTCAACAAATTCATGCTTATCGAAGACCAGCAGGTCTTCCATTTTTTCGCCAACACCAATAAATTTTACCGGGATTTTAAACTGGTTGGCAATAGCCAGCACCACACCACCTTTGGCGGTACCATCCAGTTTGGTAATTGCCAGGGCGGTCACATCCGTAGTGGCGGTAAAGTGCCGGGCCTGTTCCAGAGCATTCTGACCGGTAGAGCCATCGAGTACAAGCAGCACTTCATGCGGAGCTTCGGGAATCACTTTCTGAACCACTCTTCGGATTTTGCCCAGTTCGTCCATCAGGTGGGCTTTGTTGTGCAAACGTCCTGCCGTATCAATAATGATCACATCCACTCCTCTGGAAACGCCACTCTGCACTGTATCGAAGGCTACAGCAGCAGGATCAGACCCCATGGCCTGCTTTACGATAGGTACTCCGGTTCGATCGCTCCAGATCGTTAGTTGATCCACGGCTGCCGCCCGAAAGGTATCGGCTGCACCTAACAATACCGATTTGCCGGCCTTTTTAAAATTATAGGCCAGTTTGCCGATAGTGGTGGTTTTACCAACCCCATTAACGCCCACCACCAGCATCACATAGGGTTTTGTTGGCAGATCGGTTTGAAAAGAATAGGTATTGGATTCCGGGGCATCCACCAGTATACCGCGAATTTCTTCCTGGAGAATCCGGTTCAGCTCGGAAGTGTTCAGGTACTTGTCCCTGGCTACCCGTTTTTCAATCCGATCAATTAACTGAACAGTAGTATCAACACCCACATCAGCGCTTACCAGGGCTTCTTCCAGTTTATCGAGCACTTCTTCATCAACGGTGCTTTTACCGGCAACCGCTTTGGTTATCTTGTTCAGAAAGCTCTCCTTGGTTTTTTGCAAACCCTGATCGAGCGATTCCTTTTCCTTTTTCCCAAACAATTTATCAAAGAAACCCATAATGATTATTTCAAATACGTGATAGAGAAGAGTACCCGGGCGCAAATTACGCTATACCGGATACGCCACCAAGAACCTGTACTGCCGGATTGGGGTCAATTTTAAATACAAAAAGCTGTTCCGATTGACCGGAACAGCTCCTTCGGAATTCATTCGAATTCAGAATTATTTTTCGCCCAGGAATTCCTTGATCTTGTCTTTGTGAACGATTGCCTCTTTGAAGGTATAGGCACCGGTCTTCGGACTACGAACAGCCTTGATCACTTTGGTCCAGTTCTTAGCTTCAGCTGCGGCCTTCTGGTCTTTGGTCTTGATCGCGGTTTTTGCTGCTTTTGCCATGGTATGATAAATTAGATAATTTGTAAATCAGGTTTACGCGTCTTATTTGATTTCTTTGTGTACAGTCACTTTCTTCAGAATGGGATTGTACTTTTTCAACTCCAGACGCTCGGGAGTGTTCTTCTTGTTCTTGGTAGTGATGTAACGGCTGGTACCTGGCTGACCACTGGTCTTATGCTCGGTACATTCCATAATCACCTGAACTCGGTTACCTTTCTTTGCCATTGTAAAACGTTTTATAAAGATCGCCACCGGGGTGGCAACTAATCCAATTTAGAGTTTAACACCTTTTGCTCTCAACTCCTTTACTACTGAATACAGACCATTTTTATTGATGGTCCGCAAGCCTTCTGCAGACAGTTTCAGTGTAATCCACTTATCTTCTTCAGCGATATAAAACCGCTTTGTCAGCAAATTTGGTAAAAATCTGCGTTTTGTCTTAATGTTTGAGTGAGAAACCCGATGACCAGTGATCGGAGTCTTACCCGTAACCTGACATACTCTAGCCATGACTGTCAAAATTTAGGACGGCAAAGGTAGGAGTAAATCACAAGAAAATCAAAAGTAAAAACTAAATTCTGAAAATTTCTCCCCCACCCGTCGGTTACCCGACGGGTAACCGACGGGTGGTTAGCTAACAATTCCTTAATTTGAGTACATCTGCCAGATCCGGAATTTTGGATACAAATGGCTGATTATGACAGATATGGACGGAAAGAGAAAGACGATACCACGGGATATTAGCTGGCTGGCCTTCAATGCCAGAGTATTGCAGGAAGCGGCAGATCCCGGCAACCCGCTTCGCGAACGGATAAAATTCTTAGGGATATTTTCAAATAACCTGGATGAATTCTTCCGGGTTCGTGTTGCCACCCTCAAACGAATGATTGAACTGGGCGGCAAAAAAGTGAAACTCAATATGCACCTGGAAGCTTCTCCGGAAAAAATCCTGGAGGAAATCATGATCCGGGTACTGCAGCAGCAGCATGAATTCAACCGGATCTGGGAAATGGTACATGCGGATCTGAATAAGGAAAAAATTTTCCTGATCACTGAAAAACAACTCAACCGCGAGCAAAAGCAGTTCGTAAAACAGTTTTTCGAGGAGGAAGTGCGGGTGAATACCATCCCACTGATGATCGACCAGATTCCGCAGTTTCCCTACCTGCGCGACAAGTCGCTGTTCCTTGCCGTGCTGATGAGCCGTAAATCGGCTGATTTTTCACGAAAATATGCGCTGATTGAAATCCCGACCAAAGCACTGGGCCGCTTTATTCAGCTGCCCTCCCCCGATGGTGAAAAACATATCATGTTGCTGGAAGATATTATCCGGTTTAACCTGCCTTCCATTTTCTCCTATTTCGGCTATGAAAAATTTGAATCCTGGATCTTTAAAATGACCAGGGATGCAGAGATCGATATTGACAACGATATCTCCACTACACTTATCCAGAAAATTGAAAAAGGGGTCAAGAACCGGCGGAAAGGGAAACCTGTCCGCTTTGTTTATGAGAAGGAAATGGATACGGCCCTGCTGGAGTTTCTGATGCGAAGAATGAATATCACCAGCAAAGACAATCTGATACCGGGCGGGCGGATTCACAACTTCCGCCATTTTATGGATTTTCCCAATGTATTCAGTAAAAAATCCCAGCGAAAAAAACCGTTCCAGCACCCCCTCCTGGCAGGCACTTCAAGAGTTACCGACATTGTGCTGGAACAGGATATCATGCTGCATTTTCCCTATCATTCGTTCAACCCGGTAATCGATTTGTTGCGGGAAGCGGCTATCGATAAGGATGTTATTTCCATTAAAATAACCGCGTACCGGCTGGCTTCCAATTCAAAGATCATCAATGCACTGATCAATGCGGTGCGCAATGGAAAGGAAGTAACGGTCATGATGGAACTGCGTGCAAGATTTGAGGAAGAAGCCAATCTCGAATGGAAAGAAAAGCTGGAAGAGGAAGGCGTTCGGGTCCTGATTGGCATTCCTAACATGAAGGTACATGCGAAATGTTGCATCATCCGGAAACGGATCAATACCCGCACCATTCAGTATGGCTTTGTAAGTACCGGGAATATGAATGAGAGCACCGCAACGATTTATGGAGATCATTGCCTGCTCACAGCGCATCGTGGAATTATGGCAGATATCAACCGTGTGTTTTTATACCTGGAGAAACACAGAACCTCACCCGATATTCTGAAAACCTGTAAATCATTGATTCCTTGTCCGGGTATACTGAGGCGTGAACTCATCAAACTGATCAACCACGAAATACGGGCTGCAAAGAAAAAAAAGCCAAGTGGCATCACCCTGAAAATGAATTCACTTTCCGACGAGTTGCTGATTGAAAAATTATATGAAGCGGCGCGCCTGGGTGTGCCGGTGCGGCTGATTGTCAGAGGTATTTTCTGTATGTATTCAGAGAACAAAAAATACAGAAAACCGGTAAAGGCAATCAGTATCGTTGATGAGTACCTGGAACATGCGCGCGTGTTTTGGTTTCACAACGGAGGCAAAGAGAAAGTTTATATATCTTCGGCCGACTGGATGGTTCGCAACCTGGATCACAGGGTAGAAATCACCTGTCCGATTTTTGATCCGGACATTCGAAAAGTTTTGAAGAACATGCTGGAGATTCAGCTGGATGACAATGTCAAAGCAAGAATACTGGACAATCATCTGCAGAATCAATATGTTCAGAACAAAGGGAAAAAAATCAGGTCGCAGGTGGAGCAATACAATTACCTTCAATCCAAGCGAAGTCGCCAGCAGCTTGCAGATGCCGCTAAGCCGGTACCTGTAACGGAAACTACTGAATCATAACTCATTCCGGAAAATCAGCAGCCTTGAAATTAGCCGCGATCGATATTGGAAGTAATGCCGCCCGTTTATTGATAACGGAAGTAATCCTGGATGACCAGGGCAAAGAACGCTTTAATAAGCTTAACCTTGTGAGGGTTCCTCTCCGGCTTGGATTTGATGTATTTGAAAATCAGACAATCTCCCCACAGAAAGAAGAACATATCATTAAAACCATTCGTGCCTATAGGGCGCTTATTGATGTGTATGGCGTAGAACATTATAAAGCCTGTGCCACTTCTGCCATGCGGGATGCCAGTAATGGTCCGGCTATCATTGACCATATCAAAAAAGAAACCGGTATCCAGATTGAAATCATTTCCGGTGATCAGGAAGCTTCTTTCATATATGAAAATCATATCGCAGAAAATATGGATAAGGAGCTTTCCTACTTATACATTGATGTGGGTGGAGGTAGTACAGAACTCACCTATTTCAGTGAAGGAAAACTGGCCTATAAAAGATCCTTCAATATTGGCACAATCCGCATCCTGAAAGACCAGGTAACCGAGGCGCATTGGGAGGATATGAAAGAAAGCATCCGGCAATTTACCAAAGGGGCTAAATCAGTTATCTGTATTGGATCAGGTGGAAATATCAACAAGGTATTTTCGATGTCCAAAAAGAAAGATGGCAAATCATTGCCGCTTGAATTACTAAAGGATTATCACCGCGAGCTGAGCAGCTTCAGTGTTTCCCAGCGGATGCGGCTTTATAATCTTCGGGAAGACCGCGCCGATGTTATCGTACCAGCGCTGAGCATCTATATCAACGTAATGCGATGGGCCGATGCAAAAGAAATTTTAGTACCCAAAATTGGTCTGGCGGATGGGTTGGTGCATATCCTCTATGAGGAGGTGAAAGGTGAAAAGTGAAACGTGAGATGTGAGACGTGAGACGTGAGAAGTGAAAAGTCAAAGGTAATTTCCTGTATAATTCATACTAACAGTTAACCATGTCGGTTCATAAAGATGTAAAAAAAGTTACTACCAATACCCTGCTGAAAATGAAATCAGCGGGGGAAAAGATAGCCATGCTGACCGCATATGATTATTCCTTTGCAAGAATTTTCGATGAAGCGGGAGTAGATGTATTACTGGTAGGAGATTCCGCCAGCAATGTGATGGCCGGGCACGACACAACTGTACCGATTACCCTGGAACAAATGATATACCATGCACAGTGTGTGGTACGGGGCGTAAACCGGTCGCTGGTGGTCGTTGACCTTCCATTTGGATCCTATCAGTCGAATTCGGATATCGCACTGGCAAGTGCCATCCGGATCATGAAAGAAACAGGTGGACATTCTATTAAACTGGAAGGCGGCGCGGAAGTAGCGGAAAGCATTCAACGGATAGTAAATGCCGGCATTCCGGTGATGGGGCACCTGGGACTAACACCTCAATCCATTTATAAATTCGGAACCTATACGGTACGGGCAAAGGAAGAAGCCGAAGCTGAAAAATTAAAACAGGATGCACTCCTGCTGCAGGAAGCCGGCTGTTTTGCCATTGTTCTGGAAAAAATCCCCGCCAGTCTGGCCAGGGAAGTAACCGCTTCCTTAACCATCCCTACTATTGGCATCGGAGCTGGCAACCAGTGCGACGGACAGGTACTGGTAATGCACGACATGTTAGGCATCAACAACGACTTCAATCCGCGTTTCCTGCGCAAATACCTGAACCTGCACGAGCAAATACTGGGAGCCGTAGACAATTATGTAAAAGATGTCCGGAGCGGCGATTTCCCCAACGAACAGGAACAATACTAGGTCACCTGATACTGATCGGGAAAACTGTACCTTTGGCGGCTAAAAACAGCTTGCAATGGAATTTTTACGCGCACTTGGGATAGCTGCTCAAAACAATGGCAGCTCAACCGGATCCACCTGGATGGAAACATCCGGCTCCTCTATTTCCTCCTATTCACCCGTCGACGGCAAACTGATCGGTTCCGTACAGACCACCGATAAAACCGCATATGAAGCCATTCTAAAACAGGCGGATGCTGCATTCCTGGAATGGAGGCAATGGCCCGCCCCCCGCAGAGGAGAGATCGTTCGCCAGGTAGGTGAAGCCCTTCGCGCACAGAAAGAAAACCTTGGTAAGCTGGTCTCCTATGAAATGGGGAAAAGCCTGCAGGAAGGCTATGGAGAAGTACAGGAAATGATTGATATCTGCGATTTTGCAGTGGGTTTATCCCGGCAGTTATACGGACTAACCATGCACAGTGAGCGGCCCGGCCACCGGATGTATGAGCAATGGCATCCAATGGGTATCGTAGGGATTATCTCGGCATTCAACTTTCCGGTGGCAGTTTGGAGCTGGAATGCCATGCTGGCCTGGGTTTGCGGAGATGTCTGCATCTGGAAAGCTTCCGAAAAAACACCCCTTTGCTCCATTGCCTGCCAACATATCATCAATGAAGTATTCACGAAAAACAATGTTCCGGAAGGCGTTAGCTGTATCATAAACGGGGGACGCGAATTAGGAGAATGGCTCAGCCATGATACCCGCATCCCGCTGATTTCAGCCACCGGCTCTACCCGGATGGGTAAAGCAGTGGGTGCTGCCGTTGGGGCACGTTTGGGAAAAACTATCCTGGAACTGGGCGGTAATAATGCCATCATTATTTCACAGGACGCTGATCTGGACATGTCGCTGATTGGCGCGGTATTCGGGGCGGTTGGCACAGCGGGACAACGATGCACTTCCACCCGAAGGCTGATCATCCATGAATCCGTGTATGAGAATTTTAAAAATAAACTGGTAAACGCTTATAAGCAATTACGCATCGGTGATCCGCTTGACCAGCAAAACCATGTAGGCCCCCTGATTGATAAAGATGCCGTTCAACAATACCTGAACTCCATAGAAGCCTGTAAAAAAGAAGGAGGCAATTTTGTAGTTGAAGGAGGCGTTCTGGAAGGAGCAGGCTACGAGAGCGGCTGTTATGTAAAACCCTGCATCGCGGAAGCGGAAAATCATTTCCAGATCGTACAGCATGAAACCTTTGCCCCGATACTTTACCTCCTGAAATACAAAACCATTGAAGAAGCGATTGCACTTCAAAACGGTGTACCTCAGGGTTTATCTTCCGCCATCATGACCCTGAACCTGCGGGAAGCAGAACAGTTTTTGAGTGCTGCGGGTAGCGATTGTGGTATCGCCAATGTGAATATCGGCACCAGTGGCGCGGAAATCGGAGGCGCTTTTGGTGGTGAAAAGGAAACCGGTGGCGGCCGCGAAAGCGGTTCCGATGCCTGGAAAGCCTATATGCGCCGGCAAACCAACACAATCAATTATACTCCCAAACTGCCTCTGGCTCAAGGTATTAAATTTGATCTTTAACAATATCCATTTAACAGGATGTAAAAATTACGCAAGCGGCAAACCAAGTACCGCCTTTTTGCGTCATTTTGTATCTGTAAACTAAATTACGCTCTGCATGAATTTTCTACGAATCCTGCCAGCCACTACGGCCCTGGCGATCCTCAGCTTCGGAAACGCATCGGCACAGGGAACAACAGTTACGGTGAACAAAGAACTGCCCAAAGGCTGGCACCTGACCGACAAAACCAAAGACGGTTTCAATGGTATCAGCCTCGACCAGGCCTATGAATTTGTAAAAAACCGTCCCGGTAAAACGGTGGTGGTAGCGGTCATTGACAGTGGCATTGACACCCTCCATGAAGACCTCAAGCCCGTACTCTGGAGAAATCCCAAAGAAATACCCGGTAACGGCATAGATGATGATAAAAACGGTTATATCGACGACATATACGGATGGAACTTTATCGGTGGTAAAGATGGCCGAAACGTAAAACAGGACAGCTACGAAGGTGCCCGGGTTTACCACAAATTCAAAGCTACCTATGGTGCGCCGGGTTTTGATCCTTCTACCCTTTCTGAGGCTGAAAAAGCTACCTATGAAATGTGGAAGAAAGCAAAGGAAAAAGTAGAAGGGGATGCTGGCGGTGGCGGAGCAGACCTGGTGTTCCTGAAACGGGCTCTGGAAAGCAGCCAGAAGAATGACAGTCTGCTTCAAATAGCCATGGATACCTCATCCTATACAGGGAAGGATCTTGAAAAATTTGCCCCCTCCACTACTGATGGGCAAAAAGCGAAAGCCGGCATGTTGTATATCCTGAAAGCATTCAATATGATGGAAACCGGAAACGGAGAATTCCTGGAAGGCTTTGCGGATTTTGTAAGTGGGGAGGAAAGAAAAAAAGAAGCAGCCGAAAAAGCACCAGAAGATTTCCGGGGTGCCATTGTGGGCGATAATTACAACGATATCAATGATCGTTTTTATGGCAATAACGACGTTATGGCCAACACTCCCTTTCATGGTACGCATGTAGCGGGCATTATCGCCGCCAAGCGGAAAAACGGCCTGGGAATGGATGGTGTAGCTGATAATGTGCGCATCATGGCGATTCGTGCCGTTCCTGATGGGGATGAACACGATAAAGACATTGCGCTGGCAATCCGCTACGCAGTAGATAACGGTGCCCGGGTAATCAATATGAGTTTTGGCAAAAGTTTCTCGCCCGAAAAAAACTGGGTGGATGACGCTGTTAAATATGCAGAAAGTAAAGGTGTGTTACTGGTACATGCAGCGGGAAATGATGCTTCCAATATTGATTCTGTTGACAATTTCCCCAATCCGGTATTCCTGGATAAGAAATACAGGGCTTCCAACTGGATTACGGTTGGTGCCAGTTCAGACCTGCTGGCAGAACCCGGCTTTAAAAGTCTGACAGCTTCCTTTTCCAATTATGGAAAATCTGAAGTAGATGTATTTGCTCCGGGAACTAAAATCTATTCTACCATTCCCGGAGGAAATACCTATGGCAATGCACAGGGAACCAGTATGGCTTCTCCTGTTGTGGCAGGTGTTGCCGCTTTCCTGATGAGTTACTACCCTGGCTTAACAGCTCAGCAAATCAAACAGGCCATCGAAAATTCTGCCACCTCTCCGGATATCATGGTAAAAATTCCAGGATCGGATGAAGAGGTGGAATTGGCCGAAATCAGCAAAACAGGCGGACTTGTAAATGCGTTTGAAGCAGCCAAAGTGGCCGCTGCGCTGGAAGCAGAGCAAAAAGGCAAGCCAGCTCCGAAATCAAGCCTGAAAAAAGGCAAAAAAGGATAACTTAGTTCACCCAACCGGTTTTTTCCAGTGCTGCGGCATCGCATTGGTACTGCAAAAAATCCGGTTGGGTGACTTTACAACCAAAACCAACCTTCATGTACAACCTCGTATACGGCCCGCATTTTGAAAAATATGTGCAGCTGGCAAAATCAGAAAATCTTCGGGCATCATTAAAAGAAAATACAGAAGAGATGCTGGAATTCCTGGCATCCATTCCTGAAGCAAAACTGGATTTTGCCTATGCGGAAGGCAAATGGACGATCAAACAGGTGATACAACATTTAATAGATGCAGAACGCATATTTGCCTATCGTGTTTTATGCATAGCGCGGCTGGACAAAACGCCACTTCCCGGATTTGACGAAAATCTCTATGCCAATAATGCCATCGTATCCTCCCGCAACTGGGAAGATATGCTCAAGGAGTTGCGCCAGGTACGAAAAAGTAACCTGCGTATGATCAAAACCTTTACAAAGGAACAGCTCAATGCAGAGGGTACTGCTTCCGGGTACCCCATAACAGCAGCCGCCATCTGTTTTATTATGGCGGGCCATATCAAACACCACCTCAATATTTTAACGGAAAGATACCTCTAGTCGCCAGGTTTACCGGGGCTTGCAGATTTGAAAGTCCGGTCTTATCTTGTGCCGGCATCGGTATATTCCGTTGGTAACCGGCTCATGAACCTTATCCGTACCTGTACAATCTTTTTTGTAGGCATAGTGCATTGCCTGCTCCTTTCCGCCCAGGAACCCATCCCCTTTTCTGCAGATGCTGCTCAACTGGCTGCACCTATTAAAAATCTGGAGTTACGTCACCAGGAACTGCTGGCGGGACTATCCGGCAGCTTAAAGACGGAAATGCAAGCTGAATATAAAAAGCGGTATGAGTATCTGAAGGAAATCTATACAGCGGAGGAACTGGTTACCGATTCATCAACCATTCATTACCTGCACGCGCTTTCCCAAAAAATCATCCGTTCCAACCCTGAATTGGGCACTATCGCCACTTCTATCCATTTTGCAAGGGCCTGGTGGCCCAATGCCGTAAGCTATGGGGAAGGCACTATTCTATTCAACATCAACCTTTTCAGCCGGCTTGAAAACGAAGCACAGGCTGCTTTTATAATCTGCCATGAACTGGCACATTATTATTTGGGGCATTCCAATGAAACCATCCGGCAATATGTATCCTTAGTTCAATCAGAAAGTTTTCAGAAGGAGTTGAAGACGATACAGCAATCCGGTTACCGGAAGAACAGGCAATTGGATCAACTGGTTAAAACGCTCAATTATTCGAACCGCAAACATAGTCGCGATAAAGAACTACAGGCAGATTCAATGGCCGTTCGGTTCCTTGCTAAAACGGGATTTGATATGCGGGCAGCAATCAGTTGCCTGGGACTGCTGGACTCCATAGATACCGAAAAATTCGCCGGATCCTTACAGTTGCAAAAACAATTTCATTTTGACAATTATCCTTTTCGTGCAAAATGGTTGCGGGCACCTGGCCGCACGTTAAGTGAACTGAAAATGGAACAGGTAACCGAAGAAAACACGGAAGAGCAGGACTCGCTAAAAACCCATCCTGATTGTAAAAAACGAATAGCTGCATTGGAATATGAAGTAAACCGGTCCTATCAAACTTCGCAACAATTATTCCAGGTAAACGAAGCCAGATTCCATGCGATAAAAAAGCGATTTGATGCAGAGCAGATTCAGTATTGTCTGGATAAAAAGGAAATAGGCCGGGCACTCTATTATTCGCTGCTCCTATTCAATCAGTTCCCGGAGAATGGGTGGCTGGCTGCCACTATCGGAGATTGCCTGAACCAGCTCTACCAGGCACAACAGGAGCACAGGATTGGCAAACTGATCGAATTACCTGGTAGTTCAAACAATCAGGAGTATGAACAATTACTGCGACTGTTGCAGCAGGTCAGGCTCGATGAACTGGCTTCACTGAGTTATCACTTTATGCAGCAACATGCCGGTCGTTTTCAACAGCAGGAAAAATTCCACCGGGTATGGCAGCAAAGTATTCAACAATATCAATTGATCAAACAATAAACACGAATCTTAAACCCCCTGTATGTATCTTAAACACTGGCTGCTCGCAGCTGCAATTGGTGCGGTTTCTTTCAAGGAAACATCCGCACAAAACAAATTATCCATTGAAAACATCCGTTCTATTTCCTTGCGAAATTCCGGTACAATTGTTTCCGGTGAAGAAATCAAAGGGTACTTTTATTATTATGTATCCGACAAGGTAGACCGGAAAACCAATGAATACACGATTCAGATTCTGGATGAAAATCTGAAGGAAGTAAGCCGGATTGTTTTTGAAGATGATAAAAGGGAACTATTACTGGAAACCTCCTTCAATGGTTCCTCCCTGCTGTTTCTTTTCTTCAACAAAAAAGAAGAAATGGTAACCACTAAAGTATATGGACTGGACGGAAAACAGAAAGCCACCTATAGCAAGCCACTTGACAAAAGAAGTGCGGCTTATTTCGCAAGCGGACAGGCATCCCTGATTGGAGATGAGGAAGGAGCCAACCAATACATTTATGACCTCAGTGAGAAAGGGTTTTTATCCGTGATTCCCCTGCGCGATGGAAAAGATTATTCTTTTGAAATCGATATCGTACACAGCGACAAAAAGAAGGCGATTACTTTTACACCGGATTATGCTGATTATAAATATGCAACAGCAGCCTTCCTGGGTTATTCCGGAGATATTGCCCTGTTTGAAATATTGAAGAAGCAGAAACTGATGAGTAACAAACTCGAAGGTTCCTTATTGGGAGTGAATGTTAATACCGGTAAAAAAGTTTTTGAGCTGGATGAATCTGCCACCAAATACAAGTTTATGCCGATCGGTGTGTCTGCATTGAATGGTACAGATGAGATTTTATTACTGGGAAATTATTACGACCAGTCTGACAAGGTGGTAAAAAACAATACCCTTGGCATTGGTGCAGTAACCATTGACAGTAAAGGGAAAATTAAATCACAACAATACAATAGCTGGGCTACTGATTTTTCCAAATACCTGGACGTAAATGAAAAAGGTAAACTGGATGATATCGGTTATCTCTATTTCCATAAGCTGATACAAACTGAAGACGGAGAAATATTTGCAGTAAGTGAAGGATACAAAAGAACAGCCAGCGGAATGGGTATTGCAATGAATGTGCTGGCGGCAGCCAGTGGTGGCTATTCCAGTGCCAGTGTTACCAAACTTACAATTACCGATTTATTGTTAATCCGTTTTACGAACCAGTTCAAGGTTAAGGATGTACAGGTTTATGAGAAAAATAAAAACAGGTTTGAATTACCGGGATCTGATTTCGCTACCCCGCATATGCTGGCTGCTGTAGCCAAATCCTTTGGTGCATTTGATTATGAATTCACGCGTACCGATGCCAGTAAAAGCAATTTCTATATTGGATACAATGATTATGAGCGGAAGAAAGACTTCAAAGGACTTGTCTTCAACAGTATCTCTTATGTAGACGGGAAGCTGAGCACTGACCGGCTCCCGCTCAAAAGCGAAGCCAGCAAACTGCGGGTAATGCCAGCCAAAGCCGGATCCATCCTGATTTCAGAATATTTCAAAAAGTCGAAACGACTGGATATAAGAATGGAAAAATTGAATTGAAGAAAGTGAGATGTGAGACGTGAAAAGTGAAAAGTGAAAAGGTGAAAAGGTGAAAGGGGTTACCCTTTCACCTTTTTTGACGTCTCACATCTCACATCTCACATCTCACATCTCACCTTAATTATCCTGTTTCGTTTTATCAAGTCTGCTGTCACCTGTTTTCTTCAGCGCCAGATTCTGCTGATAAATCATATCATTTACAGCATTGATGGTTTCATCCAGGTAAATATCATTCCGGAGATTTTTCTTCCAGGCTTTGTAGCGGGTCAGTTTATCCGGATCCGTAGCAAATTTTTCTTCATCGCCAGGAATACTTTCCACTTCCAGTTCCTGGCTAAGTTTATACAGCGTTTCAATTTGCTTTACGGTTGAATTAATTTTCTTCTTTTCATCCCTGAACTTTTGAAGGTTCAGTGAATAAGTCCGGTCATTTTGCTCAGCCAGCCATTCTGTATTGGTTTTAATCAGATTGAAAGCCGGATTCTGATTAACACGTTCCTGGCTGTTCCGTACCACCTGATTCAGGTCGTAGGGTGATTTCCAGGTATTGTACTGGGCTTTCGCAATTTCATCCCAGCCAAGAGCGGTAGGTTCATCCTTTTCACGCACTTTGCTTTTTTCAAGCACATCCGGTATCACAATATCAGAGCTTACTCCCTTCAACTGAGTTGAACCACCATTGATCCGGTAAAACTTCTGGAGGGTTAGTTTTATGGTACCCAGTTCACTATTGGAACTGAACATGCCGGTCTCTTTGTCGAGGCCGATATTTCGTTGTACGGTACCTTTTCCATAAGTAGATGTACTTCCGATTACAATACCACGTTTGTAATCCTGAATGGCCGCAGCAAAAATTTCTGATGCAGATGCACTGAATTCATTTACCATCACTGCCAGCGGCCCATCGTATAAAACACTTTTATCCCGATCACGTAAAACACTGGGTTTACCATCTCTGTCTTTTACCTGTACAATAGGACCATCCTCAATAAATAGACCTGCCATTTGTACAACATCATAAAGAGATCCACCGCCGTTGTTACGCAAGTCGATGATGATGCCATCTACTTTCTGTTCCTTCAGTTTAATCACTTCTTTGGCTACATCCACTGCGCTGCGTGCACCACGAGGGTTTTCAAAATCTGCATAAAATTCCGGCAACATAATGTAGCCGATCTTGCCTTTGCCATTGCTGACAACTGTGCTGCGGGCGAAACTTTCATCCTGTACAATCTCATCCCGGATAATGGAAACAACCTTAACGGAACCATCCGCTTTCCGAAGTGTAAGCCGTACTTCCGTACCCTTGCTGCCACGAATTATTTTTACTGCGTCTTCAACATCAAAACCTGTAAGGTCAACCGGCTCATTGGCACCCTGGGCTACTTTTAATACTACATCTCCTACCGTTATTTCATTTGTTTTCCAGGCTGGTGAACCTGTAATCACAGAAGCTATTTTAATATTTCCTTCCTGGGATGTGAGCGAAGCACCAATACCGAAAAACCGGCCGCTCATCTGTTCATCAAAATACCGTTTGTCCCGCGGTGGGAAAAAGGTAGTATGAGGATCCATGGTGCTGGTGATCACGTTTACAAACTGATTGAAACGCTCGTCATCGTTGTATTTCAATTTCAGGCGGTCAAACATCCGGGCTACCACTTTGGCCACGCCGTCGCGGGCACTGGCTTCCATCTCTGCTGGAGTTTGTGCCTTAAATCCTTCTTTGCCTTTGTTCTTTTCCTGGTTCTCCACCATATCGGCATACCGCTCAAGCGTCATATACTTAAGGCGTTTTCTCCAGCGATCTTTTTTCTCTTCCAGGTTTTTGGGGAAGTCCAGTTTTTCACTGTCGCGAACAATCGTTTCATCTGTCTGAAACTCAAACGGCTTTGCTAAAATATCCTTGGTTACCTGTTCTGCTTCCAGTACCCGCTTTTTATAGATCTCGGAAAGGGCAGGAACAAATTCAACAGGACCACCCAACAACTCTTCATCCAATTTAAGTTCATATTTTTTCAGCGCCTGGATATCGCTTTGCATAAATACATTCTTCTCAACATCCACCGTTTCCATGTATTTAGAAAAAATCTCTTTTGAAAAATCGTCGTTGATTTTTTTGGGATTATAGTGAACCTGCTGAAGGATATCCGCAACATTGTGCAGTATTTTTTCATATTTACCAGGCGGATCAGCATGATTGGTTCCCATAGAGCGGAAACCGATGAACAGGGCACAACACAACAGTACCAACAACACGGGCAGGCTTCTTTTACTAAACATAATTTTCACCAGTTTTTGCATTAATCCAAAAATAACGATAAAACGACCAGCCTTGTTGCCGGTATCACCAATTAACAATGGATTGTGATGAGTGGTTTCTGCCTTTTTTTTTAGCACCTGCATCAGGATTCAATATTTTACTTATTTTTGTGCCCGCTTTGAAAAAAGCAGTGCGATAACCCGCATGGAGGCTGTAGCTCAGTAGGTTAGAGCATCAGATTGTGGTTCTGAGGGTCGTGGGTTCGAAACCCATCAGCCTCCCTCCCATCCCCCACTGTTGTGGGGGATTTTTTAATTCAGGAATTATGTCGTTCTGGCTTTTATTGCTGCCGTTGATCTCGGCCTTTATTGGATGGTTTACCAATTGGATAGCCATCAAAATGTTGTTTCACCCCCGTGAACCCCGGAATTTTCTGGGGATGACCATTCAGGGAATATTCCCCAAACGGCAGCAGCAATTTGCGGAAAAACTGGGCAAACTGGTTAGCCAGGAATTATTATCCTTCACCGATATTTCCGATAAACTGACCAGTCCGGACAACCTGAACCGCCTCTCCCCTTATATAGAAGAACATATTGACCATTTTCTGCGGGTCAAACTCAAGGAAACCATGCCCATGATCAGCATGTTCATCGGAGATAAAACTATTGCTCAATTGAAAACGGTATTTCTGGAAGAACTGCAGCAGTTATTCCCGGTAATCATGGAAAAATACATGGGTACACTACAGGAGCAACTTGATCTGGAAAAGATAGTGGTGGAAAAAGTTAGCGCCTTTTCAACCGATAAACTGGAGGAGATCCTCTATCAGATCATGGCCAAAGAGTTCCGTTTTGTGGAAATAATTGGGGCCGTACTGGGTTTTCTGATCGGCCTGGTTCAGATCGCCATTACCTTTCTGGCCGGTTCCTGATCCGCTTTCTTTACCATTCATACCAAAAAAAACCCTCCTGTCCCAAACTGTTAAACTTAGTAACGGTTCGATTGTCATATACCATTCATCCCAATCAGAACGTTCAGGCAGGCAGATTTGCTCAATTTTGCACACACTCAGAGAAAAATAAAAGACGAATGAAACAAGTATTGGTCTTACTGACCATTTTTATCGCTACCCTTTCCCAGGCACAGATACCTGCCGGAATGGGCGCTACCGGAGGCCGTCCGGGCGGTGGCAACATGAATATTGGCCGGTTTTACGGCCGCGTAATCGATGCCGCCAGTAACAAAGGCGTAGATGCCGCTTCCGTTCAGTTGATTCAAAACAAATTTGATGCTGCCACCAAAAAAAGAAAAGATACCCTTATTGCCGGTATGCTTACCGACAGAAGAGGTGAATTCAGCTTTGAAAGCCTTCCTGTAGGAGCCACCTACAAACTGGTTATTTCAGCCATTGGATTTAAAGAAATAGAACAAAAAGTCGGCTTTGAACTGAATATGGCAGGTGGAGATATGCAGAAAGCACTGGCCGGCGTAGACAAGGATTTGGGCAATATCAAACTGGAAGCTGACCCCAAAATGCTGGAATCAGTAACCGTTACTGCCTCCAAACCGCTGATGTCGATGGGCATCGACCGCAAAGTGTACAATGTGGACAAAAACCTGGTTTCTACAGGTAATACCGCTGAAGATATCATGCGCAATATTCCATCCCTTCAGGTGGATATTGACGGCAGCGTAACCATGCGGAATGCCGCACCACAAATTTTTGTTGATGGTCGACCTACCACCCTTACACTGGATCAGATTCCTGCGGATGCCATTGAAAGCGTGGAGCTCATCACCAACCCTTCCGCCAAATTCGATGCTTCCGGTGGAACTGCCGGTATCCTCAATATTGTATTAAAGAAAAACCGCAAGGCAGGTTACAATGGTAGCATCCGCGCAGGTATTGACAGTCGCTGGCAACCGAACGGCGGCGCCGACATCAATGTGAAACAGGGTAAGGTAAATATGTTTGCCAGTGGAAATATCAGGACAAGGAAATCAATTTCAGAAGGCAATACCTCCAGAACAACCTTTATCAAAGACCCGGTTACCGATCTCAACCAGGACGATTACAGTGTCAATACAGGTCAGTTTATGTTCGGCAGAGCCGGACTGGATTATTTCATGAACAACCGCAATACGGTGGGTTTTTCCGTCAATGCAGTTCGGGGTAGCTTTGATTTCGATAATGAAAGCAATATCCAGACAGACAGTCTGTTTCCTTCAAGTACTCAGTCCAGCTTCAGCCGTCGTATTTCAGAAGGGGAGCGTTCTTTCAGAAACCTGGGTTCTTCTGTTTACTACAAACGCCTGTTTACCAAACCTGGTCGTGAGTTTACGGCAGACATCAATTACAACCGCAGTAAAAACGATAACAATACAACGATCAACAACGATGTATTGAGTTCACCCAATGGTTCCATTACACGCCGCTTCGGCCAATTGAATACCGGAAACGGAAGCAGTTCCAATATTACTTTCCAGACTGATTTTGTGAATCCCCTGGCGGGAAGTGCAAAACTGGAAACAGGCCTTCGGGTGAATATCCGGAGCCAGGAAAGCGTGAACAATATCAGCCTGGTGGATGGAAATGGCAATACCATTTTTATTCCTTCACTTTCCTCCCAGTTTGATTATACGGATCGCGTATACGCAGGCTATGTAACCTATACCAACAAATGGAAAAAACTGGGTTACCAGTTGGGCCTGAGGGCGGAAAGCTCCGATTATGACGGTGAAGTATTAACTACTACACCACCTCCTGGAAGCAAAGACACGCTGATGACTTACGGAAACAGTTTTCCACTGAGTCTGTTCCCCAGTGCCTTTCTGACCTACCAGTTATCGGATGATGATGAACTTGCTTTTAACATAACAAGACGCATCAACCGCCCGAATTTCTTTCAGTTGTTTCCCTTCACCGATTACTCAGATACATTGAATCTTTCCCGTGGTAATCCGAATCTGCGCCCTGAATTCACTGCGTCTTTCGACTTCAGTTACCAGAAGAAATATGGCAGTGGCAATTCCTTTATAGCAAGTGCTTATTATAAGTATACAACCAATCTGATTACCCGCAACCAGGTAGAACTTACCAACCCATTCAATGGTAATGAAGAATTGGTCATCAGTTATATCAATGCAGATAACAGCCAGATCGGAGGTATTGAGTTGATTGGCCGGAATAAACTGACCAAATGGTGGGAACTGATTTCCAACTTTAACCTGTACCAGTCTAAAATCAATGCCAACCAGCCTGGCATTCCCAACCAGGAAGCCATTACTTCTTATTTTGTCAAAATCAATAACAATATCAAACTGGCTAAACAACTTACACTTCAGTTGAGCGGCAGTTATACGTCCAAAACCATCCTTCCTCCGGGAGGAGGTGGTGGAGGTGGCTTCATGTTTGGCGGACCACAAACAACTGCACAGGGCTTTATTCGTCCGCGTTATGAAGTGGAAGCAGCGCTTCGTTATGAATTCATGAAAGAAAAAAGAGCCAACCTGACACTGGCCATCAATGATATCTTCCGCACGAACCGGTATGATCAGTTCAGTTCCTCACCGAGCTTTGAACAAAATACCTGGAGGTTACGGGATCCCCAGATTCTACGGCTGAATTTCAGCTGGAGATTTGGTAAATTTGATACCTCCCTCTTCAAACGTAAGAACATTAAAGGCGATATGCAGAACATGCAGAATATGAATGAAGGGGTTCAATTCTGATGTATGAATCAATATGAAATTCAATACGCAATGGCTCCTGATAAAGGGGCCATTGCTGCTTTGTGCAGCTCCGGTTTTGCCAGGGTACATGAATCCGGTTTTGTTCCGGAAGACCTTGCCCTGTTCTGCAAGGAGCATTATTCTGTTCAGGCGATTGAAGCGGATCTTGAAAAAGCAGACCGCTTTTATCTTGTTCTGAAATTCAACGGAACGGTTACAGGATGCCTGCGGATGGGAACGCCCAGCCTGGCGCTGGCCAAACAGGATTACCGGGGAATTGAACTTGCCCGTTTTTACCTCGACCCCGCACATCGTTCCGGAGGCTGGGGCTCACGTATGCTGATACAGGCTGAAACGGAAAGTCTTAAACGTGGTTTTCTGAATTGCTGGTTACATGTGTATATTCCGAATATCCGTGCACAGGAGTTCTATTACAGGCATGGATACACGAAAATGGGAGAAGAACAATTGCTGTATCGTCAATCACATCCAACCGGACTGGTTTTGAAAAAGTCGTTGGTTGCAGGCGCTCCTGCATAGGTTTATTCAGAATACGGATCAGCTGGATGCAGGCGGATACTAAAAAAACTGCGGCAACCAGCAGATTAATGATCCGCTGGGATGCATTGATTCTCTTAACCAGCCATCTGCCCCCGAATATAAACAACAGTAATCCGCTTACCGTTCCAGCACCAATACCAACTGTATACACGTTAAAATGTAAGGAATCGGATTTTAGCAAATTGGTGCTGAAGAGATAACTGCTCCACAAAAACCAGAACGGAATTTGAACCGGATTGATGGCACTCATGGAAACACCCAGCCAGAACCGATGCATCCGGTTGTTCAACTGAATCGGCTTTTGTTCTCCGGATTTTTTACGGGCCGCCAGCAAACTGCTTATTCCCAGGATCAGAAACAATACAACAGTAGCCCATTCCATATAGTAGAATACCTGCTGGTTGGCCAGGATCCAGTCGATTCCCTTTAAGGAAAGCCTCACATAAAAGAGTTCAATAAGCGCTACCCCCAGTGCATATTGCAGGGCGCGACGAATCGTTTCCTGAATGGCAATTTGCATGGCGGTAATGTTCAGTGTTCCCAATGGCAGGCTTCCGAGAAAACTGATCAGCAGTCCGGCTCCAAAAAGAAGTAATAACGTACTCATGCGGAATAGCGGCTATACATAAAGTTGCGCAATCGTCTTTTCAAATCGGGCATTTTCCTGCAGCATTTTATAACCCTCCCTGAAAGGCAAATAGGCAACCCCATTGCGATGATTGATTTTACTGATGCGATAACACCAGTTCCAGTGCCGGATAATTTCCTTCCAGGCGAAAAATATGGAATGGCGCGGATCGTACATATGCGTGGGTTCGGAGCCCGCTCCATTTAATTCAATGATGGAAAATTCACGTCCCTGTTCGAGTTCTTCCCAGGAGCGGAAACGGATATCCATTCTTCCATAATAAAAGCCCTCTACCTGCTTCAAAATGCTGTCGATTTGCTGTTCGAGCGCTTCGGTTGCCCGGTGGGTATCATCAATAAATTTTGCACCTCTTGCATGGTTCCCATAGGGTACCAGTTCTTTTGAATGGCCTTTCGGCAGCACTTCATCCAGTTTTTCTCCGTGCATTTTTTCAAGTGCCGCCAGCTGCAGGATAAACCGCTTATTCAGACCACAGAGTTGACGTATCGTATGTTTGCCATCTCCCTGCACTGTGAGGAACTCTTTGGTAACGATCCCGGTTATGCGCCCTTTTTTCTGTTCACCTGGCAGGCGGCAATAAAAAATACCGGCTTCCAGTGGCAGGTCTGCATATTCCTGAACGAGAAAAGCCAGTGGCGATTCCTCGCAGTAGCGTACCAGGTCATTGGGATGGTTCAATTTACGAACCCCCATTCCCCGGGCTCCAATATCCGGCTTGGCAATTAATGGATACCGAAAGTTTTTTTCCGTAACCAGGTTTGCCACGATTTCCGGTTGGGCGGGAAGTTCAATATAAATTGTTCGGGGATAAAATGCGGAGGGAATGATGTCATAAATCTTTTTCTTGGATTCCATCAGGAACCCTCCGTTTTCAATCGAGGGATTGGAAGCCGAGAAGAAAAAAAAGGATCTTGCGCGAAAGCCTCTGGCTGAAGCCAGTGCAAGGCAAGAATGGTATAAATGCGAGTGTCATGGTGATCAAACCCGATATAAGGATGGGTTAGGAACCACAAGCCCGTTGCTGTA
>CAZJNY010000027.1:0-13963 GCA_964547405.1 uncultured Flavihumibacter sp.
GCCGGAAATTCCGATTGAATAAAAAACCGGTAAAACGTGCCCATTTAATTTTTCGGGCTGGTTTCCGCAATAGCCAGTATTGCATGGCTACGATGCCTAAGCAAAACGCAACTATAGTTCTATAGGCTGAATAATATGCAGTGCCTCTGTATTGTTTGAAATAAAGTCCATAGCCATACAAGGCATCCAATTGCAACCACATGCGTACAGCCGAATTGCCGCTACCTGTGCCGCCTTTTGACTGATGATGAAATACGGCTGCTGATGGTTCTAATAAAATTTGCCGGCCATCCTTCCAGATTCGCTGACACAATTCGAGGTCAGACCCATAAATAAAAAACCGTTCATCCATCTGATAATTTGAACGAAACAGAAGTGCTGCACCGGCCGGCTGATCCAGGGGTTGTACTTTTGAAAGATCGAGGTCCATACAGGTGTAACTGCGATAGGAGTTAAATCGGGTCCACCATTTTGCCGGTACAAAAAACTCAACCAGCAAGGCCGTAATGGTAGGAAAACGACGAATATAATTTTGAATGCCTCCATCCGGATAATACAGGTTGGGAGCTACGGCACCAACCGATGGATCCGACTCAAGTATATCAATCAGCTTTTTCCAGCTTTCATCTTTCAGAAAAGCATCCGGATTCAATAAAAAAATATAATCAGCTTCCGCTGCCCGAATGCCCTGATTGCAGGCAATGGTGTAACCCAGATTCCTGTCGTTCAGTAGCAACCTGATTTTGTCAGCAAATGGCAGGAGAGATTCTCTGGTGGTATCGGTTGAAGCATTATCGATAACAATAATATTGCCTTCCCCATATTGCAGCACACTCTTAACACAATCAACTATTAAGTCAGCGCAATTATAACTGACGATTACAAAACTAACGGACGGTCTTTTTGTCTTTCCAGACATGCTCTAACTCTTTAGTTGTTTGGTTTACCGGAGTAAAAAAGAACGAACGTATTTTTTTTAGTAATAGTTTACTACCCTGGTAAAAAAATCCAACGCCCAGGGCAGCTAATGCTTCCGTAAAGTTTTTACGAAACTCCTTTGGCTGCTTTGCCAGGATGCAATAATTCAACAGGGAGGTATAATATTCTTTAGTAAGACCTGGAACTGTTTTGCTTTTATGCAGAATCAATGGCTTGTTTTTCAATAATACCCTGACCATCGTAGCATTCATTTTCTGCTGGTTACTGGTCATGCTTCCGAAATGCACACGAACTTTCGACAATACCCTGGGAATACATCCGAATGTTTTACCAGCTAGAGACAATCGGAGCCAAAGATCCCAGTCTTCGAGTTCGCGCAGGGATTCATCAAAGCCACCCTGCTCCAGAACTATTTCTTTTGGAATCAAAATGGTATTCACATGAATAAAATTTCCAAACAAAAGGTGCCGGAGTAGCTGCCCTTCATAAACCGGAAATTGGACCGGGAATGTTGCCTGAAAATCACCTGCTTCAAACCATTCAGAATAGCTGTAAACGATATCAATATCCGGATTGGAACGCAGGTAGTCCAGTTGAGCCGATAGTTTATCGGGCAAAATAATATCATCCGCATCCAGAAATACCAGGTACCTGCCTGCAGCATGGGCTATACCAGTATTTCGGGCGCCGGAAAGTCCGCGATTGGCCTGCCGAATGCAATGCAGCTTTTGAACATCGGGGTATTTCTTTTTAAGATAAGGCTCTACCGGTTCAGTACTTCCGTCATCAACCACCAGTATTTCATAGGAACTAAAGCCTGATTGTAAAACAGAGTCAATGGCATCTGCCACAAACTGCACACTGTTATAACAGGGGATAATAACGGATACCTCAACCATTGCAGACCTGTTCAATAAATGCCTTTGTTTTGCGGCCAACATTCACCCAGTTGTATTCCTCCACAATCAATTGCCGGGCATTTGTTCTGAGCTCCTGTAGTTTTTCGTAGTTATTCTTACAATAGTCAATTTTCTCAATGAGTTCTTCCAGGCTATTGTTAACCAGGAATCCTGTTTTACCATCTTCAACAATCTCAGCCAATTGTCCCATATTATTGGCAAGCACAATCAATTCAAGACTCAGGTAATCAAAAAGTTTTAAAGAAGATCCGTAAAAGCCATATTTACACCAGTCGTAACTATTGTATAAACACAAACCAACATGACTCAACTGCAATAATTCCGGCAAACGATCATGACTCACTTCGCCCATCGATAATACATTCGGTAAATATTCCTGGTTATAAACAGACCGGTTACTAAATACGAGAAACAGCAGGTCCGGATCACGCTCAGCATAATGGGCAGCCAGTTTCATGAGCATATTGGTACCCTGCCATGCGATGGCACCATTGCCTGCCCAGCTTACCACAAATTTATCCTTTACAATTTCGCGCAACGGGTTATTCGTATGCGGCTCCTTACGCCGGAATGTTTCCGGGTCGGCAGCATTGGGAATAGTGGTTGTATTTTTTATTGAAAGTGCCGTTTGTGCATACTTCTCAAGAATGGAACTCACACCGATGCACCCATCACAAAATTTTGCCAGCCATTTTCTTTTACGATGCTGAAACCGAATCCACCGGCTCACTTTTTTAGGTACTGATTGCTGATAATCAACCAGCCTTTCTTCCACAGGCGCGTTCAACTCCCATATCACCTTTATACGTCCGAATGAAACCAGTTTCAACAAGGTGAACCAATCATTCCACAACCAGGGATTTATTCTTATATAAATGACATCAATGGATCGTATGAACTGAATGAGTCCTTTTATTGATTTGGGGTGATCAATGGTAATGGAATTGGGACCCAACCCAATTGAATGAAGCTCTACAGACTGCTCTTTCAGCGATTGAAACAGGTGGTATCCATGAACCGACGCGCTGCTGGAAAGCGGATAGAATTTAGTATAGACAATTCCGACTCTCATGCAGCTGATTTCTTTTTAAATACAGATAATAATTCTCTCACAATATCTTTTGAGAAAATCAATAATGCAAGTGCGTAAATACCGAAAAAAAGAACCCCTGCCAATAGCAGGCGGGCAAATGGGTTCAGTTCACTTAACTGATTAATGACCAGCCAGGCCGATGTTGCTAAAACCGAACAGAGTATGGATGGTAACAGTGGTTTCAAAAACTGAATCAGATTGATAGAAAGAATTGGACCAACCAGCCAGTGAACATGCGCCACAATTAAAAATAATCCAAAAATAAACTGAACCAGACAAACCCAGAACATACCTCCAGGCATAGCCAGCAATAAAATAACAGGTGTTATACACAGGATAATTAAGTTCCAGAAAAATGCCCGTTTGGGTTTACCTGTTGCCAGTAAGAGTCCGCCCATAGGATTGATGATAGAACGAATCAAAATATACAATGAAAGCACCTGTACTACCGGAATGGCAGCCGTCCATTTGGCACCAAACAGCACCAAAACAATATCACTGGCGAATAGCGACAAAAACGCGTAAACCGGAAAATTTATAAGCGACAGATACTGCAGGGTTTTCAGATACAGCGATCTCATGACAGGAATTTCTTCCTTGTATTTTGCCAGTAAAGGGAAATTGACCTGTGTCAGAATTGGATTAATGACCATATAGGGGCGCATGATCAGATTTTTACCCTGATTGTAAACGCCCAAAGACTGGATACCCAAAAAGTTTCCGACCAGCAATACATCCACCTGACGGTTTATAAAATTGATCAGATTATCCCCCATTACAAACAAACCAAATGAAAAGAAGGGACGTATTGAACTGATTGCAAAAAAGCCGGTCGGCCTGAAATAGCGACTACCCATCCGGAAAATAAAAAAGCAGGAAATAACGATTCCTGCCAAATGAAGTAGCACAAGTGAGTACACTCCCCAACCATTATATGCTGCCCAAATACCAACCAAAAAGGAAACAGACCTGGCCAGAATATCGCGCTGGGCAATTTTTTTAAACTCCAGGTTTTTCTGGATCAGGCTGAGGTAAAGACTTTCAACAGGAATCAAAAGAAAGCCGGATGCAACAATCCGGATTACAGGCACCAGTCTGGGTTCTTCATAAAAAGCTGCAACAACCGGTGCAATCACCAGTAAAAGCACAAATAGGAAAATCCCAATAAAAAGACTGAGCCAAAAAAGAGATGACAATTGCTCCTGGCTGATCTCTTTCTTTTGAATAATTACTGCAGAAAAACCTGCGTCCAGAAAAAGTTGGGAAAATCCTATTACTACCAGGGCCAGTCCCATAATGCCAAAATCTGAAGTAGTCAATATCCTGGCAAGGATGGAGGTTTGAATAAGCTGAAATAGAACGCCTGCGAAGGAAGCCAGTCCCGTCCACTTTACTCCTTTAAACACAGTTTCAGATAAACTCACGGCCTGTTACCTGGTTTCTCAGTTATAACTGCTGCGATGGTTGCAGAAATGCACTGAATATGACGGTCCAATGTAAAATTGGCTGCAATTCTGGATCTGGATTGCTCCCCCATCCGCTTTGCCAATGCTGGATCTTCAAGCATTTTTTTCATATTCCGAACCATGGAGTTCAGATCATGTTCTTCACATAACAAACCTGTTTCACCGTGTACAATGATATCGGGAATGCCTGCATGTAAGGTCGAAACAACTGGCAATGCCGCAGCTGATGCTTCCAGTATCGCTACCGGAGTTCCTTCGGAATCACCGTTTTCAGCAGTAACAGAATGCTGCACAAAGACATTAACCTGTTGCATGAGGTTGGCAATCTGCTCACTGTTCTGAACTCCACAAAAATGGACCTTATCCGAAATGCCTAATGAATTCACAAGTTCCACACAGGAGGCATATCGTTCACCAGACCCCACCATGTATAAAGCTGAGCCTGGATATTCTTTGTTTACCTCAAAAAATGCTTTGATCGTCAGTTCTGGCGCTTTTTTCTCAACAAATCTTCCAATTGCGAGAAAAGCCTGACTGTTGTAGTCGGGTGTTACCTGAAAATAGTGATCCGCTGGTCCATAATGGTTCAGGATCATTTTCTCTGGAGGACAACCCAAACGCTCCAGCACATTTTTCATGTGATTGGACACAACAAAAATACCACTGGCAAAAAGAAACATCTTTTTGTACTTTTCACGCAGCGGTTCCACCACTAATCGATTGGTGGCATCATATCCATGAAAATGTACGAACAGGGGAATCTTCAACCGCTCACAAACTTTCTGAATGGCAACTCCAGTCATTCCATACTCAGCAAGTACTGCCTGGATATTATTTTTTTTCAGGTAGCTGGCTACTGCTTTTTCATGCGGACTTAACATGCCCGGGAAAAACTTTTGCCAGAACCTGTTCAGGCGGGCTTTGAAGGAGTTCAGTTTATAAGAAAGCTGTCCGTCTTCTGATTCAACTGGCAGAAATCCTCCAAATAAATAAAATACAGATGCCGGAATTCTGGTTCTGTGAAACTGAATGAATGTTTCTGAATATTGCTCCTGATTGGGTGATATGATAGCCAGATTGCTCGTTCTCATGGATATTAGTTCTACTGCACATTAACGTTTAGCGCCAAACAAACGAGCCCATATTCCTTCTTTGGCAGTTCCTTCTTCGTTAAAATAAACTTCAATATTCTTTTTATGACCATACCCATATCCATACCCATATCCATAACCTGATGAATCTTTCACATCATTTAATACAATGGAAAGGTTGGGTAATTTTTTTTCCTGTTTTAATACCTGGATATATTCCAATGATTTTTTTACAGTATAACCCTGTCTGACAACAAAAATTGTTGCATCGGCAAATTTTCCTAAAGTAATACTGTCGCTTACCACTCCAACCGGAGCCGAATCGATAACGATCAGATCGAAATTTAATTTTGCCCAGGCAAAAAGCTCCTCCATTGCCGGCAGCAACATGAGTTCCGCCGGATTAGGTGGAATTAATCCACAGGGCATTATGTAAAGATTATCCAACCCATCTACCTTTTTTACAAGATTGGGTAATTCACCATGCCCAATCAGAAAGGAAGTAAGTCCTTTATGCGTACCCAAACCTAAATTGGCAGCTATTTTGGGCTTTCGGATATCAAATTCCAATATGAGTGTCTTGCGGCTAGCAAGTGCAAACGCAGCAGCAATATTTGTACTGAGAAAGGATTTCCCTTCACCACTCATGGAAGAAGTAACAAGAACTACCGGCTTTGTGGCACTGGAGAGCATATATGCCATATTGGTTCTTATTGTCCTGAACTGCTCGGTAATAAACGTGCGATTCTTTAAAGTAACCAGCAGGGGATTAGGATCATCTGATCTTGATACTTCTCCAACAACTGGCACATCCACAATTTTTTCTATATCGCTCCTGAACTTAATTTTATCATTGAGCAGGTTAATGATTGCAATAATAAAAACAGGCAGAAACAAACCAGCCAGCAGAAATTTCATGAACACTGATTTGGGCAGCGGAGCCACTAGTTTAGCACGTATGGTTGCCTTTTCAAGAATGCTTGCATTGGTAACAACTGCAGATGCTCCAATAGCCACTTCTTCCTTTTTTGATAAAAGGAACAGGTATAGTTCCTCCTTAATTTTTTGCTGACGTTCTATATTCAGCAATTGCCTTGCCTGCCCTGGTATTCCAATTGCTTTTTTCTTTGTTGAGCTAATTTCACGGGCAATCTGCGAACTGGTGATTGCATAGGAGTTACCCACGCTTTTTAATGCCTCCTGTATATCCCTTCTCAGTTTTTCAATACTGGCAGCAAGGTCAGTTACAATGGGATTCTGCTCAGTTGTCGATTTTAAAAGAGTAGCTTTTTTTAGTTGCAGATCGTTATAGGCAGTAATCAGGGGTCCGAGTGTAGGTTCGTCAACACCCAGATTCACCGGAACGGTTGACGCATTGTTATCTGCCTTTGAAATATACTCCTGAAGCCATTTCAGAATCTGAATCCGGTTTTGCATCTCTGCATATCGGGTCTCCAGCTCCCTGCTATTGGTGGCAAGGAAGGTAGAACTCTCAACAGGAGACAGAGACTCTGATTTTTCCTGAAAACGCTGGATAGCCATTTCCACCCCTGATAATTCAGACTTCAATGAATCCAGCCGCTCATCAATAAAGTCGATGGTGTTTTTTGCAATTGAACTTTTATCTTCCACCGTTAACTGCTGGTATTCTACCATTAACTCGTTTACAAAATCGGAAGCCAGCAGCTTATTCATAGACTGGAATGAAATTCCGATAATACTACCCATATCGGTTACCAGTTTAACTTCAAGGTTTGGCACCATGAGTTCAGCGGCAAGATCCAATGGATATATCTTAATCGTGAAATTTAATGTCTCAAACTTGTCGATCTGCTTATTGATCAGTTGTAAACGAAAAACACCCTGGTTTGGTAGCGTAAATGTTTCACCAAACTTATATTTTTCACCGGTGCTCAATTGAAATTCGGCTATATCCAATACTGTTATATCCAATACATACACAACCGAATCCTTTTTACCCAGCACCTCCAGCTTTAAAGGATTATCTTCATATAGTTGGGCGGATCTTACTTTGCCTATTCCCTCATAAATAATATTCCAGTTTTTCCGTTCAATTACCCGTTGAATAAATGAGGTCGACTTAAGTATCGCCATTTCATTCGTAAGGTTGGGTCCTGCATCATTCAGAAACAACCGGTTGAATTTTTCGTCTTCGGAGTTTATTGGATTCTCATTACGAATGATCATTTGTCCATTCGCAGAATACAGATCCGGCGTGTAACGCAGATATATAAACGCCAGAAGACCACTCAGAAAAACGGATAATAGAATCCAGGGGATATACTTCAGATTTCGCTGCAATAATTCATACGGCGACACATCTGACTTATTATTGTAAAACTGTTCTGTGTTGAATTCCATTTGACTGATTAACGCCTGATGATGGATATAATTAATACTACAACAGATACGATACTACTTCCAATTGTCACATTACGCAATAACACCTGTTCATTGCCAGTTGGCTTTCTTCTGGTGGGTTCTATGTACACAAGATCATTGGCTCCCAGGTAAAAAAATTCCGAATTATACACATCCGGATTCCGAAGATCCAGCCTTTTGGAAACCCTCTTCCCTTCTATTTCCCGTACAACCAAAATATTATCTCTTCTGCTGAAATTGGTAAAATCACCTGCAAAACCTATTGCATCAAATATGGAAACTTTTACTCCGGGGAGGTCTATTACACCGGGACGGGTAACTTCTCCTAAAACTGTTATCCGTGCATTCGCGAAACGAACTATTACATACGGATTGAGCAGATATACAGTGAGTTTTTTTTCCAGTTCATCAGCCAGTTGCTGACAGGTTAATCCTGCTGATTTAATCTCGCCAATTTTATGAATTCGAATCTCCCCGTTATTATCCACAAAATAACCTCTTCCCATAGAAGAAACCTGGGGTCCACTGGTTACGGTAGCATTGGCAGCCCCTCCTGATTGTGCCTGATTAAATTGGTCTGTTGCTTCTTTGTTGTCGCTATAAATCAGGATCGTTAAGAGATCACCGTTTTTAATCTTAGGATCCGGAATTTGTAAAGTCAGCTCATTGGCAGTATCAATACCCTGCAACAAAATCCGTTGTTGGTGATTCTTCTGCGATGCCCCGCAGGCTATCAACAAAAAAAGTGCAGTAACCATTGCTGCACCCAGATATAGCTTTTTCAGCATGTATAGTATTGGTTAGATATCAAAAATTAGTCTCACTTCACAGCCACTTTCTCCTTGTCCAGCGTAGCAACCAGTTTGAAACCCAGACTTTCAATCAGCACTTCCACCCGTTTCTTATCCGCAGACAAGATCCGCCCTTCCTGGTCCATAAACACACCCGATGTAATCACTACCTTATCACCCTGTTTAGGCTCCGGCAGTTGCTCCACTTCTACATCCTCAAACTCATTCAGGAAGCGTTTGATCCGTTCAATTTCTATGTCTTTCACCTGAGCCGGTTTTCCCAGCCAGTACACATAATTGACAACTCCGTCCACAAAACGCACATCTGCCCTTTCTTCGTCTGTTACCCGTACAAAAACATAACTTTTAAAAAGTGGTTCCTCCACCATCTTGTACCGGTCACTCCATTTTTTACGCACCTTATTCAGGGGGCAATAGGCCTGGAGCCCTTTCTGAAGAAGCAGTTCATGAACTTTCTTCTCCCAGCGGGGCTTTGTATAAAGTGCGTACCAGTGTTTCTGTTTGGACATAGGTCAAGGTTTTCAACGATGCAATTTAGGCATAGCTTCGCCTCCTCAGTCCCATTAGTCTGAATTTTTCCATTCCTTTCCGCAATAAAAAAGGCAAGGGAGCCATTTTTAGACCTCCTTGCCTTCAACAGAAATATGTTGTAATCAGAACTACTGCCAACTAAGCCAGCACTTGATTCACAGGTTGAATTTTAAGGGTCTTAACGATGGTGACGGGTACCTCACCATTTATTAACAAATATAGGGGAAAACTAGTATTAGAAGGGTTGATAGTCAATGCTATTCCCTTCTTTATCAACCCATCCGATTTGCCTGGATGGATTACCAACTACCTTGGCATAAGCGGGCACATCCTGCGTCACAACCGTACCTGCCCCAACCAGCGCATAAGTCCCAATGGTGACCCCGCAAAGTATAGTGGCATTTGCCCCGATACTGGCTCCTTTCAGCACTTTTGTAGGCCTGAACTCCTGCTTGCGTTCAATAAAGGCACGCGGATTGATCACATTTGTAAATACTACCGAAGGCCCGATGAATACATCATCCCCCAACTGAACCCCGTTATAGAGGGATACATTGTTCTGAATTTTGCACCCGCTGCCCATACTTGCCTGGTTGTCTACATATACATTTTGCCCAAGGATACAGTTGTCGCCTACCTGTGATTCAGGCATCAGGTGACAAAAATGCCAGATCCGGGTACCGGCTCCAATTTTTGCTCCCTGATCAATAACCGCAGTCGGATGAATGCTGGCTCCCGGATACAATTCTGCTTCTTCCATGTGGTGGATTTTAACAAATATGCTAATTTCCATTCTAAATTACGCGCAATTGACAACCAACCAACTCGCTGCTGCTGCAGGTTCCGGTCAGCGATTTTTTTCATTAGATGTTTTCAGAGGGGCTACGGTAGCTTTTATGATTCTGGTAAATAACCAGGCGGGAAAATCCTTCCCTCCCCTTCAACACGCTTCCTGGCATGGCTGTACACCAACGGATCTGGTATTTCCATTTTTTCTCTTTGCAGTAGGAAATGCCATCGCTTTTGTATTACCCCGACTCGAAGCCATGGACCGGTCCGCTGCTGTCTGGAAAATTGTGAAACGCGGATTGCTCATCTTTCTGATCGGCCTGTTGCTAAACTGGTTCCCCTTTGTTAAATGGGAAAACAATGAGCTGGTGGGTAAACCATTTGAAACCCTCCGCATTTTTGGCGTACTGCAACGCATCGCGCTTGCGTATATGTTTGGTGCCCTGATCATTTACTTTTTTAAAGCCCGGATGGCTTTTTATATAGCAGCACTGCTGCTGCTTGGGTATTGGGTAATTACCGCGATGGCCGGAAATCCTGCTGATCCCTACAGTCTGGATGGGTTCTGGGGCACCGGACTGGACAAAGCCATTTTGGGGGAAGCCCATATGTATAAGGGCGAAGGAGTTGCCTTTGATCCGGAAGGCATTGCCAGTACTATTCCGTCCATAGCCCAGGTAATTCTTGGTTTTCTGATTGGCGATTATATTCGTCAGAAAGGGAAAAATGCCGAAATGGTTGCCAACCTGTTCATGGCCGGTGTGGTGCTATGGCTTGCTGGAATGGCCTGGGGACTCAGTTTCCCGATCAATAAAAAAATCTGGACGAGCTCCTATGTTTTATATACCGTGGGATTGGCTACCCTGTTGCTTGCAACGCTGGTTCAACTGATTGAATTCCGTGGCTGGAAAGGGGTAGTGCCCAATTTCTTTGATGCATTCGGCAAAAACCCGCTGTTCATTTATGTCTTAAGTGGAGTATTGCCAAAAACACTTTCGCTGATCCGAATACCAAACGGACTTACAGATGCTGGGGATATTAAATATACGCACCCTTTGGGCTGGTATTTTCAGAACATCTGCAAGCCGATTACCAATCGGCCCGAAACTGCCTCCCTATTGTATTCACTTTCCCTGGTTTTCCTGCTCTGGGCCATCGCCTGGTACATGAACAAACGCCGCTGGTACGTCCGGGTTTAACTCACCCGACCGGTGCCACCGGTCGGGTGGCACCGGTCGGGTGAAGTTCATCGTAGCGGCGGATGATACCGTTGATAAAGCGCTTCAGATAATCTTCGCTCAGAAATGTATTGGACCAGTTTTCAAATCGCTGGCATTGTACGCCGAGATAAAAAATCATAACTGCCAGACCAAGTTCCGGCAACAGGCGAAGCTCTTCTTCCGGAATGGGCAACACTGCCTGATACCCTTCCAAAAAAGCAGCCAGGTTAGGAGAATAAGCTGCTTCCTCATACCTCGCCAGATTAAAGACCTGCATCCGGTAAAATGCCAGATCCAGGCCCTGGAAACCGTTTCCGCAGAAATCAAAATCAAATAAAATCAGTTGCTGCTCAGGTGTTATGGCGAAATTCTCAAACCAGATATCGAGATGAACGGCTCCTTTTCGCAAGTTGGCTTCCTCTTTTCCAAGCTGCTCCAGCAGGCGGATACTTAGTGTTTTCAGATAGTGCATTTCCGCCGTAGCCGAACCGAGGTATTGATCAATATAGATAAACGGTTCTTCCAGCAGCCGTTGCAGACTGTACGTGGGTCTCTCGAGTACCCGGTTGCTGGTGATGGTATGAAAAGAAGCCATCAATCTTCCTACTTCCCTATGTAATTCAACAGGGTATTGATGCTGTTTTGTTCCTGCTGCATAGGAAAACAACACACCGGAACGGGTTCCTTCCGGCGCTCTAAGTTCAATGATGTATTCTCCGCTTTTGGCCGGCAATGCATATGAAACCGACAGTCCTTTTTCCTTTAATTCCCTAACCAGTTCAATTTCTGCCTGGATTTCAGTCCGGGTTCGCCAATTCAGACTATATAACCGAAAAACATATTTTCCAGTGGAACTTTCTACCAGGTAGGTATGGTTGATCCCTGCCCTTACCAAGCGGCAGGAAATAAGCTGATCCCAACCATACTGTTGCTGTAAAAATTGCCCCAATGCTTCCGCCGATACAATGGAAGAACTCACCCTTATTTCATTCATCCGGCAAATATAGTGCTTCCCTCACCCGACCGGTGCCACCGGTCGGGTGGCACCGGTCGGGTGAAGTTATTTTACGAGGGAGGTATCACCGGGCAGTAAGGGGAGCCGGTAATTGCCGGTATCCAGTTGTACGTTGGGGAAGAGTTGCTGAAGGGCGGTCCAGTCGCCCGAAGTGAAGCCTGCTTTATATAGAAAAACCTGCTTAAGATTAGTCAATCCGCTTAGCTGTTGCAAGCTCTGCAGGGAAACATTGCATCCCGCAATATTTAGCCACTGAAGTTTTTTCAAGTCCGACAACGCGCCCATTGTTTGATCTGAAAGATTCGTCCTGCTAAGCTGCAGCCGGGTAAGGTTGTTCAGTTTTCCGATCGCTTTAAATCCTTCATTTGATAATTCCGCCTCATCCAGTTTCAGCCAGATCAACTGATCGCGGATTCCATTCAGAAGAGTCAACAGGCTGTCCGGAATCTGCTTCCCGACGGTTACAAAATTTACCGACAAATAATTTGAAGAAGCGGTTACCGGTAAAACCACCAGGCCGCTGGCTTTAAGACGTTCAACCAGTCCGGGATCGGGTGCTTTTACAGGCTCCGCAGGAATGGAGGCAGTGAGTGTGAATACCTGCTTTACTCCTGCTTTTGTTGCCGTGCCAGTACCCGCTGAAGGCCCTTTTTCGCCCTTCTTTTCAATAGCTTCCGGGTCCTGCTGTGATTGCTCCTGCAGTGCCAGTAAGAGGGCTTTTTGCTCTGTTGTCTGAGGCAGTTCTTTCACCACCTGTTTAAAACCTGCACCCGTTTGAACCCACCAGTGCAGGAAATTTATTTCTGCCTCCGTTAACTGTGCTTCGCGGATCGGCGGCATGTGTTGTTTGGCATCCCCCGGTAACAATAACCGTTTGATTAATTCACTATTTTCCGGATCACCGGCCTTTACGGCCAGCCCGTCTTCTCCTCCTTTCAAAATATATTCCGGCTGATCAAGTCTGAGTTTTCCCTTTTGCTTTCCCGACCCATGGCAACTCACACAGCGCGTTTCAAAAATCGGTTGTACCAAATCGTTATAAACATGTGCCGATTGAATATCAGCAATAGGAGCAAGTGTTGGCTTTACCTCTGCCTTACCAAAAGAGAGAAAATCTTCCCCGTGAGTAAGCGAACCACCAAGATGACCGGTCACTGTTACCCCGGCGAGCAATAAAACAGAAAACAGTGTAGTCAACCGACCTTCTTTCCGTTGTACAGCCCAGAACATTCCTAATGACAACAAGGTGGTACCGATACCCATCCACTGGTGCCAATCCAATAACTCCACAGGATAATCAGCAGAACCGGAAAGTGCCAGTCCGGTTATACAGGCAAACAACGCACTGATCATACCCAGCACCAATATAACAGGTACCGATAACCGCAAATACGCGAAAGAAGAGCGGCTGCCCATCCATTGAAAAAGGATAGCCAGCAGTAAAAAGCCTATTGGAAGATGTACTAGGACGGGATGGAAGGAGCCCATGGAGGTGAAAGGTGAAAGGTGAAACGTGAAAAATGGTGAAAGGTGAGATGTGAAATGTGAGATGTGAGACGTGAGAAGGTTACTACTGTCACACTCACGCTGAACTTATGGATCTCTCATAGTTGCAATTATACTTTTTAAAATCATTTGCTGAATTATTTAGTCGGACCCGGCTCCGCAGCTCGCTGCTCTCCTT
>CAZJNY010000027.1:14063-16043 GCA_964547405.1 uncultured Flavihumibacter sp.
TCCTTTCTTCCTGAATTTTACCGGTCGGGAACATGTATACCGTTTACTAGTGCTTCAGCACCCGACCGGAAAAATTCAGCCCCCTCTTCCTTTCCTCCATCTTCCTTTCTTCCTGAATTTTACCGGTCGGGAACATGTATACCGTTTACTAGTGCTTCAGCACCCGACCGGAAAAATTCAGCCCCCTCTTCCCTACTCAACCCACTATCCCTTCTATCACCTTTCCTCCCACATCTGTTAAGCGGAACGGACGCCCCTGGAATGGATAGGTAAATTCTTCGTGATCGATTCCCATTAAATGAAGAATGGTTGCCTGGATATCGAAAGCTTCTACTTTACCGCTAACCGGACTATAACCAATTTCATCGGTTTCGCCATAAGTAACCCCTTTTTTGACACCGCCTCCTGCCATCCAAAGCGTAAACGCATCGGTATGATGATCCCGGCCTTTATAAGGATTCTGTACTCCGTTTCTGTTTTCCATCATTGGCGTGCGACCGAATTCACCACCCCATACTACCAATGTTTCATCCAGCAGTCCACGCTGTTTCAAATCCAGCAATAAGGCCGTCATGGCTTTATCTACACTTCTGTATTTATTGATAATCCCCAGGTTCAGGCTATTGCCGGCATTGTCGCCATGCGCATCCCATCCCCAGTCAAACAATTGCACATACCGAACGCCTTTCTCAACCAGTTTACGTGCCAGCAGGGCATTGTTCGCGAAGCAGGATTTACCCGGCTGTGTGCCATACATTTCCTGAATATAATCCGGTTCATCATTTATATTCATCACTTCCGGCGCCGTAATCTGCATACGGAAAGCCATTTCATATTGTGAGATACGGCTCAGGGTTTCGGGATCCTGGTATTCTTTATAGGTAGCAGCATTCGCCTGGTTAATCGCCTCAATACTTGCCTTTCGCAAATCGCGGCTCATTCCTTTCGGATCATTGATAAACAAAACCGGATCGCCCTCACTTCTGCATTGTACACCCTGGTAAACCGATGGCAGAAATCCGCTTCCCCAAACACTTTTTCCCGCATCCGGAAAACTGCCTCCACTGGTCAGCACCACAAAGCCCGGCAGATTCTGATTCTCACTGCCCAGGCCATAAGTGACCCAGGAACCCATCGAGGGCCGGCCCAACCGCGGCGTACCCGTATGCATCAGCAGTTGCGCCGGTGCATGGTTGAACTGATCCGTTGTTACCGCTTTCAGAAAACTGACTTCATCAGCCATGGTTGCAAAATGCGGCAGATGATCACTGATCCAGGCACCCGACTCACCCCTTTGCTTAAACGTAGCCTGCGGACCTAACATTTTTGGAACACCTGTGATAAACGCAAACTGTTTGCCCTCAAGCAATGAAGGCGGACAATCCTGTCCGTCCATTTTCATCAACTCAGGTTTGTAATCAAATAATTCCAGTTGCGATGGCGCTCCTGCCATGTGTAAATAAATCACCGATTTCGCACGTGCGGCAAAGGGCGGCGCTTTAGGCACCAAAGGCCTTGCCGGATCAAAATCGCGAAGCGGATCAAATCCTGTATTGGCTGCTTCTTTGGCCATTTTATCCAATGCCGGCTGGCCACAGCTTCCAAGCAGCGAACCAATTGCCAGCGCACCAAGTCCCATGGCGCTTTCTTTTAAAAAATGACGCCGGGTATGCAGTTGCAAATGAGCCTGTTCGGCTTCCTTTACAAGTCTCTGTGCATTCAGTTCATCTCTGGTCATAAGCTCACAATTGACTGCTTTTAATTTTTTACGATCACTTCATCCAGGTTCAGGAGTGCATTCGCCACTACCACCATTGCTGCAGCATGAGCAGTTGGTTGCCCAAACGCCTCCCGTTCTTTAGGGTTGGCCTCATAGGTAGCGCGAGCTTTGGTATAAAGTGCCACCATCGCCTTTACTTGTTCTTCTTTTATTTCACTGAACAATAATTGCCGGTATCCCCACCTCACCATTTCCTCCAC
>CAZJNY010000027.1:16143-25840 GCA_964547405.1 uncultured Flavihumibacter sp.
CTTTTATTTCACTGAACAATAATTGCCGGTATCCCCACCTCACCATTTCCTCCACATTCCTTTCCCCCTTTCCTCCATCTTCCATTCCTCCTTTGTCTCCTTTGTCTCCTTTGTCCCCTTTTCCATACCCCTTTTCCATTCTCTTCGCAAAATGCGCCGCCAGATCCACATATACCGAATCATTCAGCGTTACCAATGCCTGGAGCGGCGTATTAGTGCGGATTCTTCGCGCATTACATACCACCCGCTGGGCTCCATCAAAATTGATCATACTCGGATAGGGGGATGACCGCTTCCAATACGTGTACACCGCACGACGATACTGATCCTCGCCCTTGCTCATCGTCCAACGGGCACCATTATACGGAGATAACCAGATGCCATCAGGCTGCCAGGGCATTACACCCGGACCGTACATCTTAGTGCTTAATTTTCCACTGACCTGCAAATGCTGATCCCGAACCTGTTCTGCGCTTAACCGTATACGTGGTCCGCGTGCATAATATTTATTGGCCGCATCTTTTTCAAGCTGTTCTTTGCTAACCCGGCTATCCTGCTGATAGGTGGCGCTCATCACCATTTCTTTCAGAACTTGTTTGATATTCCATTTATACTCATGCATCACCTTCCAGGATAATTCATCCAGTAACTGATGATGGGTGGGATTGGCACCCTGCGTACCCATATCTTCCAGCGTTTCCACCAGGCCTGTTCCAAAGAGTTGTTCCCAAAGTCGATTTACCAGTGTGCGGGATACCAGCGGATTGCGAGGATCTGTCATCCAGTTTGCCAGCTCCAGGCGGTCTTTGGGCATGGCCGTTTCCTTCAGTTGCATATTATGCAGCAGAGATGCAGGAACGGCAGGCTTTACTTCCGCCCCCAATGTAAGCCGGTTGCCCCGTTCAAATACATGGGTGCTGCGTTGGAGACTTGCCGGATTCTCATACAGAATCGGAGTACCGGGAACATAGGTTGTGAGGAGTTTCCAGTAGCGCTGGTAAACCTCCGCATAACCCGGACGATCCTTACCCGGAAAGGCAGGCACAAAAGAGAGCCAGTTAAAGGTGATGGTAAAATCGTCTTTTTCAGAAGCGGCCGGTGTCCGTTCATAGTGAACATAGAGATCATGCACCCCTTTCTGGCGACTGAAAGGAACCGATTCCAAGCGCCATTGATCCTTTCCCTGCACGGGTGATTGCGCGATAACCGGACCGTCGGGCGCATCCAGCCTGAGTGTCAAAACGCCTCCGGGTTTACTGCAGTAGAAATTCCAGATCATCTGCTCCACCCCTTCCATATCAATGTTCTTAAAGCGTGCGGTGGAATTATTTTTAAAAATGAGCGCATAGTTCATGTTGCCAATCACCGCATTATCAAGTTTGTCTGCTGTAGTTGAATTCACCGCCGGCTGATAAAATTTGATCATCTCCCGCACCCACTCTCCCTTTTCCTTTCCTCCATTTTCCTTTCCTCCATTCCCTATCCACTCCATTACATGCTCCAGCTCTTTTTCCATTTCAGGTTTAAGTTGCCTGAGCAATGGATATTCGCCCGGCACATCTTCATCCCTGGTATTGTTGAAATAGGCCAGAAACTTGTAATACTCATCGTGTTTGAACGGATCATAGGGATGGCTATGGCATTGCACACAGGAAAAAGTGGTGCTCATGATCGCTTCCCAACTGGTATTGATGCGATCCATTACTGCTGCCACCCGGAATTCTTCATTATCCGTTCCCCCTTCATCATTGGTCATTGAATTGCGATGGAAACCAGTGGCGATATAGTTATCGTTTGTTGGATCGGGTAGCAAATCGCCCGCCATTTGTTCCTTAATAAACTGGTCATAGGGCATATTCTGGTTAAAGGCCTTAATCACCCAGTCGCGGTAGGGCCATGCATCCCTGTGCCCATCCGACTCATAGCCCTTGGTATCAGCATATCGGGCGAGGTCCAGCCACATGCTGGCCCATTTTTCTCCAAACCGGGGCGATGCCAGCAAACTGTCCACAAGCTCTTCATAGGCGGCCGGCGATCCCCCTGCCGCTAAAAACTTTTCCGCCTGCTCTTTCTCCGGATAGAGTCCGATCAGGTCCAGGCTCACCCGACGAAGCAGTATAGGCGCTTCTGCACGCTGAGACCCTTTCAACCCAATGGTTTCCAGTTCTTTTTGTATATGCTGATCAATGGATTTTTTTTCATCCGGCGCTTTAACAGGAAGATAGGCCCAGTGATCTCCCCAGGGAGCACCCTGTTTAATCCAACGGCGCAGCAGTGCGATTTCATCCGGTGAAAGCGGATCATGTTCAAAGGGCATGCGCTCTTCGGGATCATCCAGCGTAAGGCGACGAATCATTTCACTACCATCCGGATCACCTTTAATTATCGCAGGCTTCCCGGATTCAGTTGGACTAAAGGCCTCCTCTTCAAAGAGTACACTAAAGCCGCCTTTGGCTTTCACACCGCCGTGACAGGAAATACAATGTTTATTGAGAAGGGGTTTAACTTCAGTACTGAAATCAACCGGGGCGCCGCGGTCGCGTGCGGATCGGCTGATCACCCAGGACAAACTGAGAATGACCAATAATCCGGCAGCCAGGATAAGCGTTTTTTTATTTGATCGGATCAATCGTTGCATGGCAGGAATCTTCTACTAATCTGCTTAAAGTTAACGCATTCCAGCGCCAAATGCACACCCTTTGGGGCGATGCCAAAATAGTATCAGATTTTGCGCAAATCCAGATAGGGGCGACTCAGTCGAACAGGGCTTCCGCCTGCGCTACACTATCCGGCTTACCAACATCGATAAAGCGATCTCCACTGTGATCAAAACCCATGATTTTATGGGTTCCGGCCAGGTCCAGGTACACATCAATCAACGAAAATTTCCCCGTTCGCCGGATCAGCGAAAATATTTCCGGAGAAAATACTACTACAGTACTGTATGCTTTGGGAACCAGCACAGATAAGGCATTTTCTGCCGTGTAAACTGATTCCGCAGGAAACCGGAATTCATTGGTTGACAGATTTACCCAGCCCTGCATCCGGTTATGCGCGTCAACCAAAATGTTACGGCTACTTTTTCGGTTGGTAAGCCCAAAACTGATCAGTGCCTGCTCCTGCCGGTGAAATTGCAGCAGTGCTTCCAGGTTCAGATCGGTTAATACATCTGCATTGATGGTCACAAAGGGGCTATTGCTCAGAAGGGAGGCTGCCTTTAATAAACCTCCACCGGTTTCCAGTACCTCATCGCGTTCATCACTGATCCGGATAGTACTCCCCCACCCATTTGCCTTTTCGATAGCATCCAGCACCTGGTCGGCAAAATGATGCACATTTACCACCACTTCGGTTATGCCATACCGTTGCAGATACTCTATGTTACGTTGCAACAAGGATTTGCCATTTACAGGTGCAAGCGCTTTAGGATGCTGATCAGTCCAGGGTTTAAACCGGGTACCCAGTCCGGCTGCAAAAATCATTGCTTTCATGTGTTGATCCAGTTTTTTGCCTCCTGTACTATATGTTTCACTTCCACTTTTACACGGAACTTATTCCTAAGATGTCTGGCCATCGCATCTGCCGCATATACAGAGCGATGCTGTCCGCCGGTACAACCAAAGTTCACCTGCAGGCTTGCAAAACCTCTTCGAATATATTCTGCCACACTGATATCTACCAGATCAAACACACTATTTAAAAAATCCGGCATGGCAGTACGCTGCTCCAGGAAATCTTTGACTGCTTTGTCTCTGCCCGTTTGGGTTTTATATTCATCGAATCGGCCCGGATTAAAAATCCCCCTGCAGTCAAATACAAATCCACCACCATTTTCAGACGGGTCGGATGGTATTCCTTTTTTGTAGGAGAAACTATGAATAGTTACCACCAGCGGAGTTGATTCGTCTGCCAGTAAGGGCTCGAATTTCTCCAACACTTCTGCACTGGTACAGAAATGCAGGCATTTATCAAATTCAGGAACGGCAATCCCCATTTTGCGGTTACCGGTAAACGCACTCAGATTTTTCAAGGCCTGCGGAATGCTGGTCAAAAACTGAGCTTTACGTTGAAAGAATCCTCTGAATCCATAGGCACCCAATACCTGCAGCAAACGGATTAAAACATACCCATTGTACTGAACGGTAAACAATACCGGATCCACCGGATTTGGTAATATTTTATTTGCCTCCCCGATATAATAATCCAGGAGTTTATCTTTCCATTCTTCCGGCAAATTTGCCCTGGCCTGCCATAACATAGATGCAACATCATATTGAAGCGCGCCCAGCATGCCACCCTGATAATCGATAAAATGCACCTGCCCATCTTTCACCATGATATTCCGGCTTTGAAAATCACGGAACATAAAATGTTTGTTTTCCGTATGTGTGAGATAGGTACTCAGGGCTTCAAAATCATCCAGCAATGCCTGCTTATCGTAGGGGAACTTGAGGGTATCGAGAAAATAATACTTGAAATACAGCAGATCACTCAAAATTGCCTGCTTCCCAAATTCCCTGGCGGTAAGACATTTTGAATAATCAATATGTTCTCCACCCCGGATTTGAAGATGTGCCAGTTTTGAAAGGCTTTGCTGAAACAGGGCAAACACTTCTTCCGTAAATCCCTTCTCCTCTAATTCATTCAGAAGCGATCTGTCGCCAAAATCTTCCTGCAGATAGATATCCTTTTCTTCATTAACAGCGAATACATTGGCAACCGGTGCACCAGCATTCTTCAGTGATTCACTAAAAGAAATAAATGTTTCGTTTTCCCTGATATGCGGATTATATGTGGCAATTGCCGATTTAATGGAGGCACCCATTTCACCTTCTATTCTAAAATACATCCGGTCACTACCCGATTGTGGTAATTTCAAAATGGCTGCAGCAGGTTTCCCTGTCAGTTGTTGCCAGAGCTGATCAATACGTTCTATTATTTGTTCCATAGTAGGCGTCAAATATAAGAACGCTGCTATCAAAAAAGTTTCATTTGTTGGCCGGGCCGCGAAAACTGACTGGTATCCAGCTTCCAGCGCTCTCCATCCAATCCGTACAAGTGCCGGAATTTTTTAAACTGTTGATTAATGATGGCTGCCTGTTGCCCTTCTCCCCGCATTCGGGTACCAAACCTGCTGTCGTTTACTTTTCCACCATGACCTTCTTCAATGCTATGCCATACCTTATTGGCGCGATCCGGAAAATTGGTGTATAACCAATCGTGAAAGATTAGCTTGACCGATCCGTTTAATCGTACAAACGTATAGGCTGCAAATTTTGCCCCGGCTTCGGCTGCAGCTTCCAGAATGGCTGGCAATTCATGATCATTCAATCCTGGAATAACGGGACCAATCATCACTCCTGCATGAACTCCCCTGCTGCTTAATTCCCGGATCACCCGTAACCGTTGCGCTGCGGTGGTAGTGCGGGGCTCCATCTGCCTGCGTAAGGATTCATCCAGACTGTTAATGGAAACCAATACCGATGCCAATCCCTTTTCGCCCATGGAGCCCAGCAAATCGGCATCTCTTAAAACACCTGCATTTTTCGTTATGATTCCAACTGGCTGATTGAATTCCCTGCATACTTCCAACAGTTTTCTGGTCAACCGGAAACGCTGTTCAGCAGGCTGGTAACAATCCGTATTTCCGCTTATGGAAATGGGCTGGCATTCCCAGGCAGACCGCATTAAAAACTTCCTCAATAATTCGGCAGCATTGCGTTTCACAATAATCTTTCGCTCAAAATCCAGTCCGGCGCTATAGCCCCAGTATTCATGGGAATTCCTCGCATAACAATAGATGCAACCATGTTCACAGCCCTGGTAGGGATTCATGCTGTAAAACATATTTACATCCGGACTATCCACTTTATTTACTAAACTCCTGGCTTCCTGTTCCAGGTATTGGGTAGACAAATCCGCTTCCACCCACTCATCAATGGCAGTCTCCTCCATTCGAGCAGCGGTGGTAGCTTCAAACCGGTTAGAGGGATTGATCTGGGCTCCCCTGCCCCGCATTTTCGCTGGCCTTGCTTCTTCCCCTTCAACTGCTTTTCTCATGCGTTATTTTTTCCCGATTTGTTTCCATCAGGCTTCAAACAAAGATTGTTGCTTTACTCCAACAGGAAGATCTCTCAATTCTACCCGTTGAATGATCTGCCAGTTTGGATTGCCCGCTGATCGTTTCAAAAGCAGACAGGCATCTGCCAGAAACTGTGCAGAGAATGATTTCCGGGCGTATTCCAGCCAGGCCTTATCGAACAAATGCAAGGGCAATTTTCCGGCAACAAGAATTTTGTGTTCGGTAATAAAAAACGGAGCATGTTCTTTATCAGGCCGCAACAAGGATTGAATAGATTTCAGGTCGCGTGTAACGCCCGCCAATCCAGCATCCCCCGAGCTACCTGAACGTGCAGCCACAGGAATATAAATACTATGCGAAGGCTGGGCAGCAAAATCCTGAAATCTTATCTGAAAGGGTCGCCATCCGGTTGCCAATTGGTAAATCGATTGCTTCATCCTTTCTTCCAAAAGTTGCCGCTGCCTGAATTTCACTATAGGCAACAATACCTGTTGCCCGGCTCCATAGGGCATGGGATATTTCTCCTGGAAACCCATTCTGATTTTCCGGATTTTCTCTTTCACCATATCCGGTATGGACCATACCAATTGATACTCATGTTCCTGATAACCCGGCATGGAAGCATACCGGAAAAAATTTTCCTGTTTTCTTTCACCAACCATTGGATGTACTTGCATAAACAATTTATTTATTGATCAATGCCTGATTGTTTAAATCCTTCGGGGAGCAGGGCGAACCGGGAAACCAGGCGGTACTCATTTGTCCATGGCTCGCTTACCAATAATTCCAATTCCTGTAAATCAACCACATCATAAAACAGGGAAGCTGAAAACGCCATCAGCACCTCCCGTTCAATACTGCCGTCCAACTCATCTAACAGGGGTAAAATCGGATGAGCAAACAATTCCGGTCCATAACATCCATTACCCTGCAACCATCCTTCCAATACACGGAAACCGGTGGCCAGTTTTCGAAACGGCTCCGGATCCTGGATTCGCCAGTACAATGGTTTACCCGGCATACTTCCATAATTATTGAAGGCAAACCGAAAACCCGTCTGATTGCTGAGAATCCGGTTGATCCATCGCAACAGTGTGGGTTCCATTTCTTCCCTTGCCTGAAAACGGGCAATAGTAAGCACCGGCCTCGACAGTTTTGCCAATTGTGCTTTTCGAAGCGATTCCAGTTCAGTCGCTGTTTCTGCCACCGCCACCAGCACCCGCTCCGGCAGCCGTATGTTCAGTTCATACACCCTTCCAAAAGAAGCGCTGTAGCCAGTGGCCCCTGCACCTGATTTCTTCAGTGCCGAAGCTGGCTCAGCCGGTTTGTGGAAACATTCTGGTTTGCTCATGGCTCAAAGTATTAAACCAATTTATTTAGCATAAAAATACTAATTAATTTAGCAAAAACAAATATTTTTGATCCCCGCTTACTATTTTTTTTAACCACAATGATTTTTTTATGGAACTCGATAACGCCTACGCTGCCGCCTATACCGGAACCAAATCCTTTGAGCAACAGGATGTCCGGAATGCCAATGCCACTGGTTTCGGAGCTGCCGCCGATGACTATGCAACCCGTGCACTCGATCTGAATGATTTCCTTATCCGGAATAAAACGGCCACTTTTTTTCTGCGCATCCGCGGAGAATCAATGGAAGGAGCTGGCATTCACCAGGGCGATCTGGTGATTGTTGACCGCTCCATAACTCCCCGAAACGGCCATATCGTGATCGCCAACCTGAATGGTGAAATGTTGATCCGCCGCTACGAAAAACAATTCAATAAAATGCGGCTGATTCCTGAAACCGATCGCCTTGCCCCAATTGATATTGATCCGGCTTGCGAGAGTTTTTCCATCTGGGGGGTGGTGACGCATACGGTGCATAGTTTTTAGGGCATGGAAGAGGGAGGAAGGGAAGATGGGGGAAAGGAAGAAAGGAGACAAAGGAGACAAAGGAGACGGGAGACAGGGGAGAATGGAAGACAAAGGAATGGAAAAGAGGAGGAAGGGAAGAAGGGGAAAAGGAAGAATGGAGACGGAGGAGACGGGAGACAAAGGAGGCATGGAAGACGGAGGAAGGAAAGATGGAGGAATGGAAGAAAAGAGACGGGGGAGAATGGAGGAAGCATGATGGAGGAGGGGAAGATGGGAAAGATAAAAATCCAAAGCGATGTTTGCACTGGTAGATTGTAATTCCTTTTATTGCTCCTGTGAACGGCTGTTCCGGCCCGACCTGGAGAACCAGCCCGTTGTTGTACTGAGCAACAACGATGGCTGTATTATTGCCCGCAGCGATGAAGCAAAAGCTGCCGGAATTAAAATGGGCGCCCCTTATTTTCAATGCAAAGCACAACTTACAGAAAACAAAGTGGCCGTTTTCTCTTCCAACTATCAACTCTATGGAGAATTAAGCATGCGGGTAATGGACACCCTGCGCAATTTTGTAGGGAATGAAAAAGTAGAAGTCTACTCCGTTGATGAAGCATTTCTACAACTTGGTCAGTTGCCCGAAAATCAATTAAACGAAATAGCATCCGAACTCAAAAAAAGGGTGGAAACCTGGACGGGCATTCGGGTTTCAGTTGGTATCGCTCCTACCAAAGTACTGGCTAAACTCGCCAACCGGATGGCAAAAAAACACAAAAAGGAAACCAAAGGCGCCCTGGTATTGCATCACCCGGACGAACTTGAACAGGCCTTGAAAGAAACCGAAATCGGAGAAGTTTGGGGTATCGGCCATCAGTATGCGGAGAAACTTCGGCGTTTAGGCATTACCGATGCCTGGAAATTTAGTCAGCTGCCAATAAACTGGGTCCAAAAAAACATGGGCGGTGTGGTTGGTGTACGACTACACAAAGAGTTAAACGGGATTCCCTGCATTGACCTGAAAAACCCGCTCGAAAAGAAAAAAATGATTGGTAGCAGTCGCATGTTTGGCAGACCGGTTTTTGAATTACAGGAAATTCGCGAAGCTGTTGCCACCTACCTGGCAAGGGCTGCTGAAAAATTGCGACGGCAGGATAGTGCCGCTACTGAAATCAGCCTCTACATTGTGGCTGCGGATGAAAACCGATTTACCTATAACCCAAAAAAATTCAGCACTTCGCTGGTGCTGCCCAAACCCTGCTCAGGAACCAATGAATTGCTGGAACATGCATTACCACTCCTGCCACTTATTTACCAGGGAAAAAGAAAATACCTGAAAGCAGGTGTTCAACTATCCGGACTGGTACCTGCCTCCAGCCTGCAGGAAAACCTGTTTATCCACCAGGAAACCCTGGATGAATACCAGGAAACCAACAACAAAAAACTAATGAAAGCACTGGACAATATCAATTTCAGTCAGGGAGCCAATACCATCCATTTCGGCGCAACAGGCCTGCAACCTACCTGGGTCATGCGACAGGAAAAAATGAGCCCCTGTTATACGACCTCCTGGAAAGACCTGCGGGAGGTGGAGTAAGGGAAGAATGGAAGAGGGAGGAAAGGAGGAAAGGAAGAAAGGAGACGGGGAGAATGGAGACGGGGAGACGGGGAGACGGGAGACCGGAACCAAAGATACATGAACCAGGGAGACCATTCAGCTCTTTCACCTCATTACCTCTATTTTCT
>CAZJNY010000028.1:0-25009 GCA_964547405.1 uncultured Flavihumibacter sp.
CAGCACTGGTGCAACAAGCTGGAACTGGTCTGTTAATTATGGCTCTTCTTTTGGAAGCACCAAAGAAGCCAGTTATACTTTTCAAAACAATGGATCATACACGGTTGGACTCAAAGTGAAAAATGCACAGGGATGCGAGTCGGAAATGCTACGTTTTATTCAAATAGTCAAACCCGTCGTTTCCATCCTGTTATTACAGGGATCCACATCTGGTTGTATTAATCTCAGAAATAAATTCGGCAGCTATTCCTCTGAGGAAATTGCTGCATATGATTGGGATTTTGGCGATGGAATCAAATCAACGGAGGCAGAACCTGTTCATGTGTTTGCAAAGGAAGGTTCGTTTATAGTCAAATTAAATTATACTACTAAATCAGGTTGTAAGGGTACTGAAACTACACAGGTAGTTATTGATCAAAAACCAGAAGCAGATTTCAGTACAGATCCTTTGGTGGTATGTGGAAATACACCTGTTCTTTTCACGAACCTGACTACGGGTAGGGCTACCCGTTATGTTTGGGATTTTTCTGATTTTGGTCCAACCAGTTATCCAGGTACAAATGCCGTTCACCAGTTTCAGAATGATGGTGTATATACGATTCAACTGATCGCCTATAATGGAAATTGTTCGGATACAATGCGTAAGGAAAACTATGTGGAAATAAAACCCGGTTTCCCGGATATCAGTTTTTATACCAATACCTGCGAAAACACAAGAGGAGAGGTGACAGTGTACCAGAACAGCCGGCAGGCGGAAACCTATACCTGGGATTTTGGAGATGGTTCAACGCCTGTTCAATGGACAACGGGACTGGAAACTATTAAGCACCTCTATTCTAAAACAGGTTCTTACAAAATTAAACTCACCATTACCAATGGATCCTGTTCGGTGAGTGATTCCATTGAAGCTGCTGTTCTGTTGAAACAACAACCGGTTTTAAGTTCGGTTACTACAGAATTGTGTTCCAGCTCCTCCATCGATATAAAAATTACCGGATTAGAGAATAATCCCCGTCCGGTCACCTGGGATTATGGTATGCATTACAATCTGGAAGGATTGTATTTCGAAGACGGTTCTCGTTATGATGGAATTGGCCAGTCGTTGACACAGCGTTGGACAACCGAATACAACGGGCGTTTTCGCGGGCTGGATCCTGCACGTAAAGGTATTCAGGTGGTCCTCCTATCTCAGTATTTTGGCTGCCAGGATACCACCAATATTTTACCACTGGTGATCAAAGGTCCGATCGCTGATTTCAAGACAACAGACCCATTTGCCTGTTTTAAAGATTCTATTGCATTTACCGATCTTTCCCGCTCACAGAATAATATTCCTATTGTTAAATGGGAATGGTCCTTTGGAGATACCGGTGAATTGTCGATGAATGCTGGTAATCCTGTGAAACACCGGTACCAATTGCCTGGAGCCTATTATCCAAAATTAAAGGTTACGGATGCGGAAGGATGTTTTCATGAAACAGGAGCGGCCGCCAAAATTGTTCAGGCCTATGGACCCAAAGCAGATTTTGATTTTAATCCAAAGCGCGTGATTCCTCAGTCTTCTGTCAGCTTTTTTTCCACCTCGGATGTATACCCTTTTAACTATGTAGATTATAAGTGGTTGTTTCAGGATGGCAGTTCAGATCAGGGTTTCTGGATAAATAAATACTATCCGGTAAATACCACAGACACGGTACGAATGATAGCAACCGATATGACTACAGGATGTACGGATACGGTGTCTAAAGTGATTGTGGTGAAAGATGTATCAGCAGCCTTTACTTATACCACTTCCTATATCAACAATAATAGTTGTCCGCCCGTAGTAGCGAGTTTCACAAACACATCCGATAATTATCAATCCGTACGTTGGGATTTTGGTAATGGAAGAAGTGCAGGCAATCAGGAAAATGTTTCCAGCACTTATGACCTGCCAGGAGTTTATACAGTTACACTGTATGCGTATGGATTTAATAATACAGTTGATTCTGTGAAAATTCCGATCGAGATAAAAGGCCCCTATGCCATCTTATCGGCGGATACCATTTTCGGTTGCCAGGATCTTTCAGTTCAGTTAAGTGCGGTAGTAAGAAATGCGAGTTCCTTTACCTGGGACTTTGGTGATGGTACCCTCCTGCAAACTACCGATACATTTGCTGTTCATAAATATCTGAGTCCGGGTATCTATCAGCCAGCCCTGATTATGAAAGATCCTTCAGGTTGCGCAGGAACTTCACGTATCGATGATAAAATCATTATTGATCAGTTAGCGACCAGTGCCAAAGCTGCGCCTGCACTGGTATGTGATTCCGGATTTGTTCAGTTGGATCCGGCAACCACCAGCCTGGCAGCATCAGAATTGGGTTTACCGCTCAGCTATCGCTGGCAGTCTGGTCATGGACAAACCAGTGATGCCGAACAGCCATCTTTTTATTTCAATCAACCGGGAGCATATAAGGCACAGGTTGAAATTATTTCCCCTTTTGGATGTACTGCCAGTTCAGAAGTGGATATAACTGTTAACCGTATTACAAGAGCTGCTATAACAGGTCCGCTAGCTGTATGCGAAAATGCGCCGGTTGAATTTACCGGAACGGCTGATAGGGAGGGAGAGCTGAGCTGGTCCTGGTCCCTTGGAAATGGAACCAGTAGTACAGAACCGGTTCCTGGTTTGATTCGATATAGTGATGCCGGAAATTATCCTGTACAATTAATTGTTGCGCATAATGGTTGCCGTGATACCGTCGGATTGAATCTCACGGTGCATCCGAACCCGGTACCGGCATTAACGCCAAAGAGTCCGATACTCTGTTTGGGGGAACGTATTCAGTTATCTGTACGTGATGGAGTTACCTACCAGTGGACTGCAGCGGAAGGGTTGACCAATCTTTCCGTTCCGGATCCAATTATTGCACCCACAACATCTACTTTTTATCAGGTAAAAGTTACCAACGCATTTGGTTGTGTAACTACAGATTCAACTACTGTTATGGTGGCTCAGCCTATACGGCTGGATCTGATTCCGGATACTTCCGTTTGCCGGGGTTTTTCTGTTAACCTTCCGGTAAGCGGGGCTACTACTTATCAGTGGATAAGCAGTGAGGGACTAAGTTCTTCTACCAGTCCGAATCCTGTTGCCAATCCGGGAGCGGATACCCGTTATGTGGTGGTTGGTTATGATCAGTATAATTGTTTCACCGATACTGCTGCTGTACTGGTGCGGGTTCGGGAATTACCAACTGTTGATGCAGGTAATGATATCAGTTTGCCCACTGGCGAACAGATTCAATTAAAGCCGGTTTACAGTGCTGATGTGGTCAGCTATAGCTGGTCGCCCCGCTGGTTTGTTAATTGTTCAAACTGCCCGAATCCAATTGCTTTCCCGAAAGACAATGCACCCTTTACCATTACTGTTCAAAATCAGTATGGTTGTGTGGCCAGTGATGAAATCGCTTTCAAACTGGAGTGTTCAGAAAATGTGTCCATTCCTAATGCATTTACTCCGAATAATGACGGGAAAAATGATCGGTTTAACCTGATGGGTAAAGGAATCCGCGAAGTAAAAAGTTTTCGGATTTACAGTCGCCTTGGGGATGTGATTTTCGAACGTACCAACTTCCAGATTGGTGAACGCCAGGCTGGCTGGGACGGCACCATCTCTGGTAATCCCGCTGCAGCAGGTACCTATGTTTACTTTGCAGAATTCATTTGTGATTCCGGTGAATTATTTACTCGCAAGGGCACCCTCGTAGTTATCCGCTAAGGCTGATTTGCCCTCAAAGAATACCTGTGTTGCCATTAATTTTTTCACATGGTGACGGGTTTCTTTGGGAAGGTATTGCTGCAGATCCCAGTAATTCCGCGAGCCGGCTTTTTTAATGGCCTTGTAAACAGGACCAGGTCCGCAATTATACGCAGCGATTGCCAGTGACCAATCATTAAAAGTACGGTGAAGGTCGCGCAGGTATAAAGCAGCAGCTTTGGTGCTTTTCTTAAGATGCGTACGTTCATCAACTGTTGAATCTACACGTAAACCGAGATCCATTGCGGTAGATGGCATCAGTTGCCAGATACCAACAGCGCCTACTCTGGAAGTGGCGGTATTTTTCATTTCAGATTCAACGATAGCGAGGTATTTTAATTCAGCCGGAAGTTTATACGACATGAACACCTTACCAATTAGAGTAAGTTTTGACTGGTCTCTTTGCTGAATTTTGGTAAAAAGTTCAGCCTGCATTTTATTGTACTTGCTGATATAAACCTGCAATCCATAATGATGGGAATAGCTGTTTGGTTCAAATACATTAAAAGTACGTAAACTACGGGTAGCAGCTTCTGTTTGCACATTTCGCAGCCGCATGGAATTGCGCGCGGATGCACTGATAAACACGAATAAAAAAAGAACCAGAATGAGTTTCAGCGATTGAGATCTTAACATACGGGTACATTAAAGATGAACAATGCCGACCCAGGCTTTTGGATAATAATAATCAGAACTGGAAAATCACAGGAAGATTGGATGCGGATCAGGAAACCGGGGGGCGGACAAATTTGGGTTTTTCAATTGTCCGGTGACCTGATTAATAAGATGGTGCAAAAATAGTGCACTGTGGCCTCTATTGCAAGGGTTATGTACGAAGGGAATTTACGATGCGTGTAAATGTTCTGTTAACACAGGAAGGTATGTTCTAAATAATCAACTGGTTAGATCAATTTAATAGTGTGGATAACTTAATTGTTAAAAAATAGTATCATTACGCTTTAAATCATTCCATTGCGGCTTAAAGTTATTTTGGCCTTTGCGGCTGTTTACCTGATCTGGGGATCTACCTATCTCGCAGCACAGTTTGGATTGGCAACCATTCCACCTTATCTGATGGGGGCGTTGCGGTTTTCCATATCCGGACTAATCCTGCTGTCCTGGTCGCTTCTCAGGAAACAACCAATGCCCGGAAAAAAAGCAATCCTTGTAAACAGTATTGGTGGAATCCTGATGCTGGTTGGAGGAAGCGGCTCTGTATTATGGTCGCAGCAATACCTGGGATCCGGATTGGCTGCCATTCTGGTTGCTTCCCTGCCAATCTGGTTTGTTTTGCTGGATAAAAAACAGTGGTCGTATTATTTTGGCGACAGGCGGGTGATCATCGGCGTTATACTCGGATTTATAGGAATTCTGCTATTGTTTGGAGCAGGTGTTCGTAATGGATTGGCCGCAGGGAGCAACGAGAGCGGTTGGATGCAGGTGATTGGTATCGGTGTTATTCTCTTAGGTTGCATTGCGTGGACAATCGGATCACTGTATGTAAAATACAAGGCAGTTGAAGCAGATATAGCCACCAGTGCAGGCATTCAGTTATTGGCAGCCGGTTTGTTTTCACTGCTTCCCAGTTTTCTGACTGGTGAATGGAATGGATTTGAATGGAGCCAGGTAAGTAATGGCGGATGGCTGGCACTGCTGTATTTAACGATTCCCGGTTCAGTAATCGCCTTTATGAGTTATATCTATCTGCTGGCTGTACGACCTGCAGCACAGGCAGGTACTTATGCCTATGTGAATCCTGTCATAGCAGTTTTGCTGGGTGCAGTTTTTGCCCAGGAAACAGTTAGTGGCTGGCAGGTACTTGGCTTAGTGACCATTCTGCTGAGTGTGTTGATGATCAACTGGTCCAATTACAAAAAATAGCAGGTACATTTGACGGGTATGAACAGCGGAACCCCATATGAAATGCGCAGGGTTGCAGTAACCCGTTATGTTACCCCCCTTCGGGAGGGTGGTTCACTGCCTGCTATTGCAGCAGCGGATGATGGCTTTCTGTATGTATTGAAGTTCAGAGGGGCGGGACAAGGAACAAAAGCACTGATTGCTGAATTGATTGGTGGAATGATTGCCAGTAGCCTGGAGCTGAAAGTTCCCGAAATGGTTTTTGCTACGGTTGACGAAGCCTTCGGCCGTACAGAGCCGGATGAAGAAATTCAGGACCTGCTGAAGGCCAGTGTAGGCCTGAATATCGGCGTGCATTATTTATCCGGGTCTATCACGTATGATCCGAATGTTATTCAGCCGGATCCACAAACTGCTTCCCGGATCGTATGGATGGATGCATTTCTTACCAATGTTGACCGTACCAGCAGAAATACCAATATGCTGATGTGGTACAAAGACCTGTGGGTGATTGACCATGGAGCCTGCTTGTATTTTCATCACAGTTGGGATGATTGGGAGGTGCAGAGCCTCCGGCCTTTTACCGCAATCAAAGACCACGTACTGCTGCCTTTCGCAACAGAACTGGAAGCGGCTGAGCAATGGGCAAAAGAAAAGATTAATAAATCAGTAATCGATACCATCATTGACCTTATTCCGGATAGCTGGTTATCCAATAATTCCACGCTTTCCTTTGATGCACAACGTACGGTGTACAAAGCATTTTTATGGAACCGGTTCACGCATTCTTCCATCTTCTTAAAACAGGCCATTGATGCAGGGAAAGCGCTTATTTGAATATGCCGTATTGCGGGTAGTGCCAAGAGTGGAACGGGAAGAGTTCTGCAATATTGGCGTTGTGCTCTTCAGTAAAGAGGCCCGCTTCCTGCAATGCAGCTTTCATCTTAATGAAAGCCGGTTACGTGCTTTATTTGCTGATCTTGATCTTGAAGAATTAAAGCAATACCTGGCATCCTTCGAACGCATTTGCATGGGTAGTAAGCAGGGGGGAGTCATCGCGCAACTGGATCAACCCAGCAGGTTTCGCTGGCTGACTGCCACAAGGAGTACCATTCTGCAAGCGTCTAAAGTACATCCCGGCTTCTGCGAAGACCCGGAGAAAGCCTTACATAAGTTAGTAGAAGAGCTTGTACGCTGAGCTTAGTTGCGAATCTGTCCGTTTCCTTCCAGAATCCATTTTTCAGTCACCAGTTTCTCCAGCGCAAAGGGGCCGCGCGCATGCAGTTTCTGAGTGGAAATTCCGATTTCAGCACCCAGACCAAATTCTTCCCCATCTGTAAAACGGGTGGAAGCATTCGTATATACAGCTGCTGCATCTACTTCCCGGATGAAACGGGCACATTGCTTTTTATCCTCCGATACAATGGCTTCCGAATGTTTGGTGGAATAGGTATCAATATGTTCCAGTGCTTCATCCATTCCATCAACCAGTTTAATGGCACATTTCATGCTGAGAAACTCTCTGCCAAAATCTGCCTTGCTGGCTTTGCGCAAAAATGGATATCCCTTCAATAGTTTGTAGGCATCGGTATCCGCAAAGATTTCCACTTCAAAAGCTGCCAAGGGTGCCTGGAGGTCTTTTAATAATTGAGGTGCAATGGCTTTGTCAATCAGGATGGCATCCGCCGCATTGCATACAGAAGGTCTGGATGTTTTGGCATTTACGATGATATCTACTGCTTTTTTCAGATTTGCTTTTTTCTCAACATATACATGACAAACCCCCGCACCTGTTTCAATTACCGGAACCCGGCTGTGCTTGCGAACATATTGAATCAACTGTTCTGATCCGCGGGGAATCAGTACATCAATATACTTCGTGGCCTCGAATAATTGTTGCACCACCTCGCGGTCGGGTGGTAATAAATTCACCAGGGCTATTGGTAAACCATGGGCTTTTAATACGGTATGGATCAGTTTAACTGCCGCATTATTGGTATCCGCGGCTTCACTGCTTCCCTTCAATACCGCGGCATTCCGGCTTCGCAAACAAAGTGCAGCAATGTCAAAAGTTACATTGGGCCGCGATTCATAAATCGCACCTACCACACCTAAAGGGACAGCTATCTTTTTAAGATGAATACCGTTGTAGAGGGTTCGTTCTTCCAGTATCCGCCCAGTTGGATCCGGAAGTTTCGCCACTTTGCGCATACTCGCGGTAATATTGCGGACGCGTTGTTCTGTCAGCATTAGCCGGTCGTTTCGGGGATTGTCTTTGTCCTGGCGGGAGAGATCGCTGGCATTGGCTTTCAGTAAGGAAGCCTGTTTTTCTTCCACCAGTTTAGCGATATCCAGTATCAGTTTCTGTATGGCTGAATTGGAAAGAGCCTGCAGTGAACGGGTGGCTTTATGGCTTTTTTGCAGCGAGTTGTTTATATTGATCATGATTAGTCGTTGAATAAAACGATGTCATCGGCATGTGCGGCGATAACATTTTTACGGGTACGGTTTTCTTCAATGGCAGCAGCATCCAGCTTCGCTTTTGCTACCCCTAATATAGTTGTGTCTTCATCCATTAATTGAATCACTTCGCCTTCCAGGAATTTGCCTTCCACCCTGGAAATACCAATGGTGAGTAAACTTTTCCGATTCAATAAAGCCTTTGCTGCTCCTTTGTCCACCGTGATTTTTCCCAGCGTGATGGATCCGCTTGCCAGCCATTTCTGTCTTGCGCGTAAGTTGGAGGTGCGGGATTGAAAACTAGTTCCGTTTTTGCCGGCCAGTGCATCCCGAAGTGGTTGTGCGCCTTTTAAACCGCCAATGGTTACTGCGATGCCAAGTGAAGTGGCAAGTCTGGTAAACGTAAGTTTGGATAACATGCCACCCAGTCCCGGCCCGCTTTTATCTTTTGTGATGTATTTCATCAGTGACCCATCCACCTTCTCTACCCGCGGAATAATTTTTTGCTGATCATCCAGAACGCCCCCGGTGGATGTACACAATATCAGGTTGCTTGCATCAAAGCCAATGGCGATCAGGGTTGCCAGTTCGTCGTTATCGGAAAATTTGATTTCCACATTGCTCACCAGGTCATTTTCATTCACAATCGGAACGATGTTATTTTCCCAAAAAGTGGCAAATGTTTGTTTCAGTTGCAGGAATTGAACCCGGTTCGAAAAATGCACCCGTTCGCAGAGCGCCTGGGCAACATGGATAGAATGTTGCAGAAAATATTTATGATAGAGCTGAATCAGTATCGGGTTGCCGACTGCCGCTGCTGCCTTTCTTTCAGGCAGGCTGCCTTTATAGGCCTTCAGGTATTTTTTCCCACTGCCAACGGCACCGCTGGAAACCAGTACGATATTATACCGTTTGCTGAGTGCGGCAATTTCACCAGCCACTTTTTTAATAATAGCGGTATCTATGGTTCCATCGGCCTTGCTGATAACGGCAGTTCCCAGTTTGATTACAATCACTTCCTTCGACATTCCCGGTTTTTCTGCAAGATACTACAAAGCCGCCTGCTTAGCTTCCACTATTCAGAATGGAAAGCGGAGGCGCTTTGAGTACGCTTCTGCTGTTCAGCAATCCAATCAGTACGGTTAATCCGGTAATGGCCAAAAAGATCAGTAGGGTTGCCAGCAGGGGAGGTGTAAATCCGGTATCAAAACTGAACCGCGCCAGCAGGGCTGCTCCAATAAGAGCGAGTACGATTCCCGTGAACGCGGCCAGTGCCCCCAGGAAAAAATATTCGAGTGCCGTGATTGCAAAGACCTGTCTGCTGGTTGCGCCCAATGTTCGCAATAAAACCGTTTCCTGCATCCGCTGGTATTTGCTGATAAGGATGGAAGCTATCAAAACAATAATACCGGTTACGATGCTAAAACCTCCGATGAATTGAATTACAAAACGGATTTTATCAAGAATATCATCTACCACTGTTAGGATCAGGTTGAGGTCAATTACCGATACTGTTGGGAAATTTTCTACTAATGCCCGCTGGTATCTTGCTGAAAATTCTGCCGTTGGAATGCGGGTAACCAACACATGGAATTTAGGTGCCTGTTCCAATACTCCTTTAGGGAAAATCACCCTGAAATTGGTTTGGACCCGGTTCCAGTCTACCTGTCGCAAACTGCCAACTTTCGCCCGAACCGGTGCTCCCTGTACATTGAATACCAGTTCATCACCAAGCCCTACTTTCAATCGTTTCGCATAACCTTCTTCCATTGAAACCAGCACCTCTCCACCTGCCCGCACTGAATCCTGCATCTTTCCTTCCAGTATGGTTTCCGCTTCGGTCAGGGTATCCCGATAGGTAGCACGTATCTCTCCGTCAAAAGCTCTTCGGGGTAAATCAATCGTCGTATCCGCTTTGAGATCGGCGGCCGAATAGCCTTTGATTTCCGAAAGCCGCATGGTTATTATGGGAACATCCTGGATAACCGGCAACTTAAATGCCCTTGTCAGTTGAAAGAGTGAATCTTTCTGCGCGGGCTGGATATCAAATACCACCAGGTTAGGCTGGTTGTCGCTGCCAGCCATCTGCACTTTACCGGTTAATACCTCCTGAATATAAAAGAGCAGGGCTATAAAACTGGAACCGAGTCCGATTGCCACCACCAGGATCACTGTCTGATTATTTGGGCGGAACAGATTGGCAAATCCCTGTCGCCATACATAGGCCAGTTGCGATGGAAAAAATTTTCGTATGCAGTAAATGAGCAGCCATGCGGCACCCGATAACAACAGGAAGGAAAAAATCACGCCGAGCGTAAATCCCGCGGCAGCTCCGGGTGTCCCGATCTGCAGCCAGCTGAATCCAAAAATAAATGCAAGAATTGCGAGTCCCACCAGCAGTCGCCAGGTATCTTTCCACCAGCGGTTATGCGTCGCCGTTACCCTGAGGGTATTCAGCGGAGACACTTTACGCACACCCAGCAGGGGCCAGAGTGCAAACAGCAGGGAAACCAGCACACCAACCAGTATACCCTGACCGATTGCTTTCCAGGAAACCTGCATAGAAATTTCTATAGGAAGAAAATCTTTGAAAATGGCAGGTAACAGAAACTGTATGGCAGTGCCAAGAATGGCGCCCAGCAAACTGCCGATTAATCCGATAGCGAGCATCTGCACCAGGTAGATCTGGAAGGCCTGGCGATTGGTTGCGCCCAGGCATTTTAGTATGGCGATGGAGCTGATCTTTTCCCGCACATAAATATGAATGGCACTTGCCACACCTATACAACCCAGCAGTAAGGCAATAAAACTTACGAGTTGCAGAAATTCATTCAGGTCCTGGAAAGCCCGGCCTGTAGAACGTTTTCGGCTTTCAATCGTTTCGATATCCCAGCCTGCATCTTCGAGGCGGGTTTCAATGCGTGGCAGCAATTGTTCAGCCAGTGCGGCAGATGGAAACTTGAAATAATAGAAGTAATTGATCCGGCTGCCTTTTTGCAGCAGTCCGGTGGCTGATAAGTCTTCCTGGGGAATCCAGACTGCAGGAGCAACCGCTGCGGAAAAACCGGTTTTGCCCGGCGACTGAAGAATTTCTCCGAGGATAAGAAAAGTTTTTTCACCTACCCGGATAGAATCGCCCGGTTGGGCATTGAATTGAAGCAAGAGCGTTTTTTCCACCAGGGCTCCTGTTCTTTTTTCAAATTCCTGGCTGGCGGCAGCAGGCCTTGTTTCAATGCGGCCATAAAAAGGAAATCCTCCGCTGACCGCTCTGACCTGGGCTAAGCGCGTGCCACCTGATTTTGTAAAATAAATCATGGAGGCAAAATTGTTCTCGGAGGCCTGTTGTCCGATCCTGCCAAGGGAATCGATCAGTTGCTGTATCGCAGGGTCTGGTGGCTGGTTGGCATCCAGGGCCAGGTCTGCGCCGATCAGCGTTTTTGCCTGTCCGTCAATATCGCGCTCCAGCGTATATCCCAACCCGTAAATCGCTACCAGTGCAGCGATGCCCAGGATGATGGACGAGATGAAGAGCAGCAACCTCGACCGGTTGCGGCGGCTATCCCGCCAGGCCATTTGTAAGATCCAGGAAGTTTTCATGGTAGGAACACCTCCCTGTTGATTTCGTCTGCAACCAGTTTGCCGCCTTTAAGCCGGATGATCCGATTGGTTTTGCCGGCCAGTTCAAGATCATGTGTAACCATAACCAGTGTGGTGGCTGCTGCTTTATTTAAATTAAAAAGAAGGGCTTCCACTTTCTCTGATGTTTCTGCATCAAGATTGCCGGTAGGTTCATCTGCAAACAGAATTTTTGGCTGGTTGGCAAAGGCTCGGGCGATGGAGACCCGCTGCTGTTCGCCGCCGGATAACTGGGAGGGGTAGTGGTGCGAACGATTGGCGAGTCCAACCTGGTCCAATAATTCCAATGCGCGGGAACGGATGTTTTTTTCTTTTTTCAATTCCATCGGCACCATTACATTTTCAACAGCGGTAAGTGTTGGAAGGAGTTGAAAATTTTGAAAAACGAATCCGATATACTTATTGCGAATTCCTGCCAGTGCATCTTCCGACTGGTCCTGCAGGCGGATTCCATTGAGCGCCACATAACCGGAACTGGCCCGGTCGAGTCCGGCACAAAGTCCGAGCAGTGTGGTTTTACCGGAACCTGAAGGCCCTACGATCGAAACCGTTTCGCCGGGTTGTATGGAAAAACTAATATCTTGTAACACCTGGAGCTGCTGGTTGGCGGAGGGATAGGTTTTGGACAGGCCAACTGCTTCCAGAATCGGGGTAGTTGTCAAACTCATTTGGTAAAATAACTGTTTTCTATGTCGAATAACAAGGTAAATATGTCAGGGTTTAAATTATTGGGATTAATACTGCTGGCTGCCGGATGGATGGCATGTGGCGGTGCGGAAGAAAAGAAAACGGCTGCTGAAGTGCAATCAGGAACTGAAAAAAAGGCGCCTCAACGAGTACTTATATTTTTTGGAAACAGCCTTACAGCCGGGTACGGACTGGATCCGGAGGAGGCATTTCCGGCCAGAACACAGCATAAAATCGATTCCCTGGGGCTTGGATTTGAAGTGATCAATGCCGGACTCAGTGGGGAAACATCTGCCGGTGGATTAACCCGGATCGACTGGATTCTGCAGCAAAAGCCCGATGTATTTGTGTTGGAACTGGGCGCGAATGACGGGCTGAGAGGCATACCGGTAGCGGAAACCAGGAAAAACCTGCAGGGCATACTCGATAAAGTGAAAGCGGCCAATCCGGATGTGAAACTGGTGGTGGCAGGGATGCAGGTGCCACCCAATATGGGCCCCGACTATGCAAAGGAGTTCCGCTCCATTTTCCCGGACCTTGCCCGGGCAAACGGTGCCGTACTGATCCCCTTTTTACTGGAAGGGGTGGCCGGTGAACCCAAACTGAACCTGGGAGACGGGATTCATCCAACAGCAGAAGGCCACCAACTGGTGGCCAACGGCATCTGGAAGTATTTACAGCCCTTGTTAGGAGGCCGCTAAACGAGCTTGTAATCGGGTTTGACGCACACGAACCACAGCGTGCAAAATAATCAGGGAGGCGGCAGCTATATACCAGCCAATGCGCAGATCTGATGGTTTGTTGGAAAAATAGGTGAGGCAGGCGAGGGCGACTCCCCAAACCAGCAGGACATGCCGGATCGCTGCCAGGAGCAGGGTACGGAAACTTTTCATATACGGATTTTTTGTAGTTACTATAACCCCGCAACCCGCCGTTTTATTGTGCCGCCGATAAATTAGAGAAATTTCTACAGATGAATCCGCTCATAATCACTAGTTTACCGCTGATTTTTTAAGTAACCTCCTTGAACTCTCCGTCGTCTTTATTAGAAGTCCGGGTGCAGGCTGCCCTGTTGCAACACCTCAAAGCAACCTACCTGGTTATTGATCACCAGCTTGTACTGGTGGAAGGGAACTCTTCTGCCCCTGTTTTTTTTACCGGAACGCCACTGGAAGCAGGTATGCATGTCCGTGAGTTGCTGCACCCCGAGTGGGTTACCTGCCTGGAAACATTTCTGCCAATGCTCAGTGAGCAGCAACCTGTTGTAAAGTCTGGCCTAAAAAAAATAATCCGCAATGGCCAGCAGTATGCAGGTGAACTGGATCTGATGCGGCTGGAGGGAACATCCCTTATGCTGGTTGTGTGCAAAGACAGGTCAGATGAAATACACACTGAATCACTTCGGGAACGAACCCTGCAAACGCTTCTAAAAACCGGCACAGATGCCGTAGTGGTGCTTTCGGGAGCGGGTGCAGTCAGTTATATTAGTCCGAATATTACCAATCTGCTTGGTTATACTATAGACGAATGCCGCTTGTTGAATCTGTTTGATGTCGTACATCCGGATGATCGGGATAAGTTAAAAGACCGGTGGATGGAAATGCTGCGTCGCCCAGGGGAATTAATACCTGGACAAGACTCCAGAATAAAACATAAAAACGGAGAATGGCGATGGATGGAAGGCTCTATGATCAACCTGTTGGAAGATCCGGAGGTTAATGGTGTAGTGGACGTATTCCGGGATATAACAGACCGCAGAAAGCAACAGGATGAGCTGCTGCGGATGAATGGGATCCTGGAGGAAGCACAGATGCAGGCGCATTTGGGATATTGGGAAGTTGATTTGGAATTGCAGCAATTGCACTGGTCAAAAGAAACCTTTGCCATATGGGGCCTGGACCGCCATGAAAAGCCAACACTGGACTATTTCTATTCCAGCATACATCCGGAAGACAAAGATGCAGTTATTGCCATAAATGAACAATGTATCAAAGAAGGCGGAAAAATGGATGCTGTTCACCGGATTGTATTGGCAGATGGTTCGGTTAAGCATATCCGTGAGCGGGGTACTGCTGAGAAAGATGAATCAGGGCTTGTTCGGAAATTCAGAGGCACAGCCCAGGATATTACCGCGGAGGTTATCAGAACAGAAAACGTGCGGGTTTCAAATGAGCGACTGGAACTGGTGAATAAAGCTACTTCGGATGCCATCTGGGATTGGGATATTTACAATAACAGCCTGTACTGGGGCGAAGGATTTACAAAGGTTTTTGGGTACGATTTGACGGACAATAATGTAGACCCCTCGTTATGGGAAGAATTAATTCATCCGGAAGACAAGCAAAAAGTAACGTCGTACCTGGAAACTGCCCTGGCGGATCCTGGTGTATTTACCTGGGCATGCGACTACCGGTTCAGAAAAGCAGATAACGGGTATGCCTATGTGCAGGATAAAGGTTTTTTGATAAGAGATGAATCCGGACAGACGATACGAATGATCGGGGCGATGCAGGATATCAGTTCAGTAAAGGAAGCGGAAAACAAACTGGAAGAAGAAAGAAACAGAATGCGCGCCATTATTGATAATATTCCGGATTACATTTTTGTGAAAGACAGGGAAGGCAGGCATATCATCTGCAACAGGGCGCAACTGGATTTAATGGGAGCGGATTCGGAAGAGTTGGTGAAGCAGAAAACCATTGGTGAAATACTGAATCCTGAACAGTCAGCCACTTTCAGGAAAGACGATCAGAATGTTTTGCAAACTGGTCAGCCCATTTTCAATAAAGAGGAACAATTGTATCCGCGGGATGGTGGACAGCGGTATGCACTAACTACCAAAGTGCCACTAAAAAACGAACGGGGAGAGGTATATGGCCTGGTGGGGATATCAAGAGATATTACCAGTATCCGGAAACGCCAGGAACAGGACAGGTTGCTGGCTAATCTTACGCAGGAAATTCTGATTAGTAAGGATATGGAAACTGCCTTACAGCAGGTATTGGCGTTGATGGGAAAATATTTACAGGCATCCGGTGGTGATGCATGGATTTTGAATGAAGGAAAGCTGAAACTGATGCGGTCTGCCAGTTGGGGATTGCAACACGACCAGGCGCGGGAGTTGTATCTGGCAGATCATTACCTGGGTGAATGCTGGATGCGTTGTGAGCCCTGCTTTCGGGATATAGAAACGGATACCATAACGGGAACTATGCTCCTGATTCCGGTTGCTTACCAGAGTCAGTGTATTACGATGTTGCAGTATCATTATCCCGAAAAACGGGTTCCGGAAGAAGAGTTGCTCGAATTCTGTGCAGAATTGGGATCCAAGATGGGTATAGACATCAAGACCAAAAAAAGTGAACTGGAGCTGAGTATGTTTTTTACCCATTGCCCTGATCCACTTTGTATGGCCAGTGCAAACGGATTTTTCAAAAAAGTAAATCCGGCCTTTTTGCAGTTGATGGGCTTTGAGGAAGCCTATGTGTTGTCGAACCCCATCCTTTCATTTGTTCATCCGGAGGATCTGGATGCTGCCTTGAATGCATTGGAGCAGGCTTTTGATGGTTTCCGGATGGAAGGCTTTGAATGCAGGTTCAGAACCATTTCGGGTAACTGGAAATGGCTGAGCTGGAGCAGTTCAGAGCTATTTTATGAAGAAGGAGTGGTATTTGCCTATGGGAAAGATATTTCGGAACTGAAAGAAGCATCGCGCAATCTGGAGCAGTTTAAAAAAGTGCTGGACAATTCCCGCGAAGGCGTAGCTATTTATAATCCGGTTACCAGGCAGAGTTATCTGAACCAGGCACTACAGGAAATGATGGGATATAGTCCGCAGGAAATGGATGCGCTTTCTTCACCGGCCCTCACTTACGTCGATCAGCAGCAGGGGGTGGACATGTTTAACACCATTCTGGCAGGCGGTTATTTTACGGGTGAGGTACAATTGATTACCAGGGATGGAAAAATTCTGGACCTCTACCTTAGTGCAGGACCAATTCTGGATGAAGAGGGAATTGTAGAAGCAGTATTTGGCATCCACTCAGATATATCAGAACGAAAAAAATACCTGGCAGAAATACTGGAAATAAACGAACGCTACAACCTGGTAACCAGAGCCACCAATGATGCGATCTGGGATTGGGACCTGCTGACCAATAACGTAATCCGTACCGGCCGGGGATTGGAAAACCTGTTCGGCTATGACAGTGAAGAAGCCTGTCGCGATAGCAGCTTCTGGTTAAAAAGAGTGCATCCGCAGGATTTGGAAGGAGTGCTTCAAAAAAGGGAAGTCATCCTTAAAGACAACAGTGCCAGCTATTGGGAGGATGAATACCGGTTTTTAAAAGCAGATGGGAAAATGGCATTTGTGCAGGACAAAGGATTTATCATCCGGAATGCACAGGGACTTGCCATTCGAATGATTGGAGCAACGCAGGACATTACCCACCGGAAAGAATTCCTGAATGAGTTATTGAGGGTACAACAGAACATGGATGCGCTGATCAACAATACCTCAGACATGATCTGGTCGTACAATACCCGAATGGAATTGATTGTAGGTAATCAGGCATTTCTGGATGGATATAAAATACTGACTGGTGAAACAGTAGAAGAAGGCATGCCAATTATTTCGGATGTTTTGCCCTATCATATCATTGAATATTGGAGGCCGCTTTACCAGCGGTCATTGAAAGGGGAAACATTCACGTCGGAACAGGTTTATTATGAGGACCTGCCCGATGCCGAACTGTATTATATGATTTCTTTTACGCCTATCCGGAATGAAAAAGAGGAGGTAGTGGGGGCAGCCTGTTTTGCCCGGAATATTACGGAGTTGCGCAAGGCCTATAGAAAACTAGAGGAAATGAATCAGGAACTGCTTGCCAAAGCAGAAGAGTTATCCGCTTCCAATGCAGACCTGGAACGATTTGCTTTTATAGCCTCGCATGATCTGCAGGAACCCCTGCGCATGGTAACCAGTTTTCTGCAATTGCTCCGGCAACGATACCAGCATCAGCTGGATAAAAAAGCGGAAAGTTATATCGACTTCGCCGTAGATGGTGCTTCCCGGATGAAAGAATTGATTCATAGTTTGCTGGATTATGCACGAGTGGGAAATATGACTGCAGATGCGGTAGCCGTGGATCTTAACCAGGTAATGCGGGATGTGCAGATCCTGCTGAAAACCAAAATTGAAGAAACCAACGCAGTGGTTCTGACAGAGCATCTTCCGATTGTACCCCGGGCCAATTACACCCAGATGCTGCAATTACTGCAGAACCTGCTCGGGAATGCCCTGAAATACCGGAGTGAAAAAGATCCCCTGGTGCAGGTAGGGGTGGAGGATAGTGGAGATACCTGGACCATCTACGTGAAGGATAATGGAATCGGTTTTGATATGCGGTATGCGGAAAAGATTTTCCAGGTCTTTCAACGCCTGCATCAGCAACGAACCTATACTGGTACGGGAATCGGACTTTCCATCTGTAAGCGGATCGTAGATAAAATGGGAGGAAAGATCTGGGTGGAGTCCATGCCCGGTAAAGGAAGCTCTTTCTTTTTCACAATTGTAAAGTAACTTGTCGCAAATTACCACCCACTGCATGAAACCGATTAAAATTCTATTGGTAGAGGACAATGAAGGAGATGTTGTACTTACCCTGGAAGCATTTGAAAGCATACGGCTGGCAAATAATGTGAACGTTGTAAATGACGGAGAGGAAGCTATTCAATACCTCAATCAGGAAGGGCGTTTTTCCGGGGCAGATGAGCCGGATATGATTTTGCTGGATATCAACCTGCCAAAAATCGACGGAAAGGAAGTATTGCACTACATTAAAACGCATGATCGGTTTAAGGTAATTCCGGTAGTTATTCTTACCTCCTCCGCCTCGGAAAGAGATATCAATGAAACCTATTCTAAACACGCTAATTGTTATATTACCAAACCGGTTGATTTTTCCAAATTTATTACCGTCATCAAATCAATTGAAACATTCTGGATCAACATCGTTCAATTACCGGTAAAATCAGTTTGACATGGAGGGTAGTATTTCTGTATCGGAATTTCTGGCATCAGTTAAGGAAGACCAAATGCCAGCCGGCCTAACCGTTTACCAGCAGGCTTTATGGCTGGAGGGGGCAGGGGATTGGGAAAAAGCACATGACCTGATCCAGGATCTGCCAGATAAAAAAGCATCCCTCTTGCATGCCTATCTGCACCGGGTGGAAGGCGATAACTGGAATGCGCAATACTGGTACAACAAGGCCGGCGCTGTAATGCCAGCCAACAGTACAAAAGAAGAATGGCTGGAGCTCGTGAAACGATTTTTATCATGAAGGCAGCCGCACATCCTATTTATAACGGGCCCTTTGCGCTCGTGTGCCTTAGTTCTCTCTTTTTTTCAGCCAGCTTTAATATGCTGATTCCGGAATTACCGGCCTACTTGTCGTCACTTGGCGGCGCCGAATACAAAGGACTGATCATTGCACTCTTTACACTTACTGCCGGATTATCAAGACCCTTCAGTGGCAAGCTGACCGATTCCATTGGCCGGGTTCCGGTGATGGCTGTTGGCAGCCTGGTCTGTTTTGTATGTGGGTTTTTATATCCTGTATTAACTTCTGTTTCCGGATTTTTACTACTGCGACTTGTTCATGGGTTTTCTACCGGATTTAAACCAACCGCTACTGCTGCCTATGTGGCCGACCTGGTACCCGTAGGCAGATGGGGAGAAGCTATGGGTATTCACGGACTCTTCTTCAGTACCGGTATGGCATTGGGACCCGCACTTGGAAGTACCATCGTTCTTTTTTATTCCATGGACGTATTGTTTTATGCGTCTTCCTTTCTTGCCCTGCTCTCCATTGTGATCCTGTATAATATGAAAGAAACCCTGCCCGATAAACAACGCTTTAACCTGCGTCATCTTCAGGTTGGCAGACATGATATTTTTGAATGGAAAGTATTCCCGGCAGCCCTGGTAACATTCTTGTCCTACCTTTCCTATGGAGCCATCCTTACCCTGGTTCCAGACTGGGGAGATTATATCGGCATACATAACAAAGGGCTGTTTTTTATGGTCTTCACGATTGCTTCCCTGGTTGTTCGTTTTGTGGCAGGGAAGGTTTCGGATAGGCGTGGCCGTGAGACGGTGATAAGGGGCGGACTCATCATGCTCGTTTGCGCGCTGGTTGTGATCGCCTCCTGGCAAAGCAGCTGGGGATTATTGGCAGGTGGGGTGATTTATGGAATTGCTACAGGCATTCTTTCCCCGGGAATCAATGCCTGGACAGTAGACATGAGTGATCCGGAGAAACGCGGCAAAGCCATGGCAACCATGTATATTGCGCTGGAAGTAGGGATCGGATTGGGTGCCCTGGTTGCAGGAACCATTTACCAGGATCAGATAAGCCGCATACCCGTATTGTTTTACAGTGCCGCTATTATTACCCTGGTAGCTATTGTGTATATGTACTGGAGGAAAAAAAATGCTTGAACCATTCTTAGAGATATCAAATGTTTCGGTGCAAAACGGCGAGCAGACAGTGCTGGCACCAATCAGTCTGAGTCTGTTGCCCGGTAAAAAACTGGCGGTAGCCGGAGAAACAGGATCTGGGAAATCAACCCTGCTAAAGTCTATAGCCGGACTTCAAAACCTCAGTAGCGGATCTGTACTGCTGAAAGGAAAACGGGTGGAAGAGCCCTGGGAAAAACTGATTCCAGGCCATCCGGAAATTGCGTATTTGTCGCAGCATTTTGAATTGCGAAACAATTACCGCGTAGGTGAAATACTTTCTTATGCGGAAAAAATTTCAGCCAGCCAGGCAGCTGAAATTTACCTGATCTGCCAGATCGATCATTTGCTGCAACGAAAAACAGATCAGTTATCAGGTGGCGAAAGACAACGCATTGCGATGGCCCGTTTATTGGTTGGAGCCCCGGCTGTTTTTCTGCTGGATGAGCCCTTTTCCAACCTGGATGTGCTGCATAAACAGATCATGAAACAGGTGATGGTGGATCTTGGAAGGGCGATGCAGATTAATTGGGTACTGGTTTCTCACGATCCGGGCGACTGGCTGAGCTGGGCTGATGAACTGCTCATTCTACGCAATGGACAGCGGGTTATGCAGGGTGATCCAACTATGCTGTATTACGAACCGGCAGATGATTATGCCGCAGGATTGCTGGGGCCATATTCCCGAATAAGCGCTAAAGAATGGGAGCTGTTGAGTGGAGAAATTACCCCCGCTTCGAAAATCATCCGGCCTGGTCAACTGGAACTGGTACCCGTTCAACAGGCAGCCCTTCAGGGAAGGATCGAAGCGGTGGAATTTATCGGTTATGGATACCTGTTAACTATCCGGCTATCGGGTCAAACCAGCATTCAGGTATTTCATCCGGGTGCAGTTTCCATAGATTCTCCTGTTGGTGTTCAACTCAGATAAATTATATTTAGGACCTTATTCAACGCTTTGATTGAGCCATATGCAGAAAACGACTTCTCAGCATCTCTTCAGTATTCCGGTAATAGTTGCAGCCCTTGGTTATTTTGTTGACATCTACGATTTATTATTGTTTGGTATTGTTAGAATCCCAAGCCTGCAAAGTATGGGACTGGATGAAGGCTCTTTGTCCAGCGTTGGTGCTTCTATCCTGAACTGGCAGATGACCGGTTTATTGCTGGGAGGAATTTTGTGGGGGGTGCTCGGCGATAAAAAAGGAAGATTATCTGTTTTATTTGGATCTATACTGACCTATTCTCTGGCCAATATTGCCTGCGGGTTTGTGAAAGATCCTGATACGTACCGGATACTTCGTTTTATTGCAGGCATTGGCCTGGCAGGAGAACTTGGGGCGGGTATAACACTGGTAGCGGAAGTATTACCCAGAAAATTGCGCGCACTCGGAACTTCACTGGTTGCAGGGATAGGGTTGCTGGGTGCCGTAGCAGCTTATTTTACAGTTGAACTCTTCGATTGGCGAACCGCTTATTTTATCGGCGGAGGTATGGGTATCGCGCTCCTGCTGATGCGGGTAGGCGTTTTTGAGTCCGGTGTTTTTTCTGCACTGAAAGAACAACACCATGTAAAAAAAGGCAATTTCTTTTCGCTATTTACCAATAAAGACCGCCTCACCCGTTATCTCAAATGTATCGGAATGGGATTACCCACCTGGTTTGTAATTGGTATCCTTGCAACGTTTAGCAACGAATTTGGAATAGCATTGGGCATTGAAACACCGATTCAGCCCGGACTCTCCATCATGTGGTGTTATGTTGGACTCTCAATAGGTGATTTGTCCAGCGGGTTTATCAGCCATGCGCTGGAATCACGAAAAAAAGCAGTGCTGTATATGATGTTGTTTACGCTGGTTGCCAGCGGGGTTTATCTGTTTGCAGGAATACAATCAGCCACTATGTTTTATGGTGTTAGTTTATTGCTGGGTCTGGGAATCGGATACTGGGCAATGTTTGTCACTATCGGTGCCGAACAGTTTGGAACCAATTTAAGAGCAACGGCAGCAACCACAATCCCCAATATGGTTAGAGGTACGGTGGTAGGGATGACTACTTTGTATGGTGTTTTTAAAGGAGGGTTCAGTGTTATTCAGGCAGGTGCGCTGGTGGGATTGATCTGTTTTATCATTGGCATCTATTCAACCGTTACGATCTCCGAAACACATGGCAGGGATCTTGATTTCCTGGAGGAATAACTATGAAAAGGGTAACCATCAAAACCATTGCAGACCAACTGGGGTTATCCATTGCCACTGTTTCGCGTGCATTGCAGGACAGTCATGAGATTTCACAGGCGACCCGTGAAAAAGTGAAACAGGCGGCAGTTGAACTGGGGTATAGTCCGAATGTTTATGCGAGCGGACTACGCGCAGGCTCCAGTAAAACCATTGCTGTAATGGTTCCGGAAGTGGAGAATCATTTTTTTTCCCAGGTAATCAGTGGCGTGGAAACGGTTGCAAGAGAAAATGGGTATCATGTACTGATTTACCTCACCCATGAAGATCCGGTCAAAGAGCTTGAATTTGTACAGTTACTGGGCAATGGCAGGGCGGATGGCCTGCTGATTTCTGTCACCCATAACGATAATGAATATGCGCATTTGGAACAGCTGGTTCAGGCAGACTATCCGTTGGTCCTGTTCGACCGGCTGGTGCCTGAACTGGATGTGCCCAAAGTAAGTACCAACAACGAACAGGTAAGTTTTGAAGCAACCCGCTTGCTCTATGAACGGGGCGCTTCACGTATTGCTTTTCTGGGGCTGAATCCCGATTTGTACATCACCCGAACCAGGTTATCGGGATACCTGCAGGCCATTCAGCATGTTCATCCGGATTCGGTTCCTCTGGTATTCAGTGGTACGGGGAACCAGGAAGAGGACCTGGTTGCATTAAAAAAATTTATTCATCACCACCAGCCGGATGCATTCCTGGGCGCTTCTGAATCCATGGCGCTCCTGTTGTATGAAATAAGTCGCCAGCAGGGAATCATTATTCCGGATGCAGCACAATTAATCAGCTTTACGAACCTGGGCGCTGCCCGTTTTTTACAGCCATCGCTGTCTGCTATTGTTCAACCCGCATTTGAGATTGGCAAGGAAGCTGCCGAATTGCTTTTTAAGGTCATCCGTAAGAAGAAAATCTATCCCCCTGAAAAGTTGCGAATCCTTCCCTCCGTTCTGGTAGAAGCGGGTTCTGTCCGCCCGGAAAGGCCGTAAACGTTTGCATAATAAAACTTGGGGGTGAGCTGCGGAAATTGCAATTTTAGCAACTACAAGCTTACCATAAAAAAAACATATGACGGATCGTCGTAAATTTTTACAGCAGTCGGCAATGGCTGCAACCGGATTACTCTTCTTTCCTCAGTTGATGAGAGCTGGCGGTTCGCCAAATTCCCGGGTTGTAATCGGGGTGGTGGGAACCAATAGCAGGGGCGCCTATCTGGCGGAACTCTTTGCAGGTATGCAGGGAGTGGAAGTTGGATTTATTTGCGATGTTGACAAACAGGTGCTGGATAAAACGATCGCTGCTATCGAAAAGCAGACTGGCAAAAAACCAAAAGGCTATACGGATGTACGGAAACTGCTGGAAGAAAAAGACCTGGATGCTATCTGCATAGCCACACCGGACCACTGGCATGCACCGGCTACTCTGATGGCTGTACAGGCTGGTAAACATGTATATGTAGAAAAGCCCTGCAGCCATAATCCGGCAGAGGGAGAGATACTGGTGGCAGCTGCAGCCAAATATGGGAAGCTGATCCAGATGGGCAATCAGCGCCGGTCTTTTCCAAAAGTTCAGCAGGCCATACAGGAATTAAAAAATGATGTGATTGGCCGGGTATATTTCGCGAAGGGATGGTATGCCGCCAACCGGAAGTCGATTGGAAAAGGCAAGCCGGCACCTGTGCCCGCGCACCTCGATTATGAACTTTGGCAGGGACCAGCACCACGAACAGCGTACCGCGATAACCTGATTCATTACAATTGGCACTGGTTCTGGAATTGGGGAACAGGCGAAGCGTTGAATAATGGCACCCACGAAATAGATGTTATGCGCTGGGGAATGGGAGTAGACTATCCTACCAAAGTGGTTTCGGCAGGTGGCCGTTATGCATTTTCCGATGATTGGGAAACACCCGATACACAAACCATCACATTGGAATTCCCCGACCGGAAGGCAATGTTGTGGGAGTCGAGGAGTTGCAATCCACATTTGGTGGAAGGCAGTGGAAGAGGAGTCATCTTTTACGGTGAAAAAGGAACAATGGTGATTCCGGGGGGCGATGATTACCAGGTGCTGGATCTGGATAACAAACTGATCAAAAAAGTTTCTACGGAGATTGGTAAGATTGACGCAACCAATACAGTAGGTATGGGAGCTAATCTCGATACTATCCATCTGCAGAATTTTATTGAAGCGATCTGCAAACAACAGGCATTGACATCACCCATTCTGGAAGGGCATAAAAGCACGTTGCTGGCACAGTTGGGAAATATTTCCTGGAGAACGGGCAGTGTGCTGAACTGCAATCCCCAAAACGGTCATATTCTTAACAATAAACAGGCAGCCCAACTCTGGCACCGGGAGTATGCGAAGGGCTGGGACATGAAATTATAATCATCAATCAACTGGTATGAAAAAAATAATACTGCTAATTAGTTGTCTTTACCTGTCTGCTGTTGCGGACGCACAACAGAAAAAGGATCAATGGATCTCTTTATTTAACGGCCGTGATTTGACAGGGTGGAAGCAGTTAAACGGAAAAGCCAGTTATGTAGTAAAAGATGGGGCGATTGTCGGCACTACAGTATCCGGCGAGCCGAATTCTTTTCTGGCAACCGAAAAAAATTACACCGATTTTATTCTTGAACTGGAGTTTATGGTGGATCCCAGTATGAACTCCGGTATTCAGTTTCGAAGTGAGAGCCGGGCAGACTATATGAACGGACGCGTGCATGGCTATCAGATGGAAATTGATCCCTCCAAAAGAGCCTGGAGTGGTGGCATTTACGATGAAGCCAGAAGATTGTGGTTGTATTCTC
>CAZJNY010000029.1:0-6907 GCA_964547405.1 uncultured Flavihumibacter sp.
AATGGATGGATGACCCTGGTCCGCATAAAGCTGAATGGAATGCCGAACCGCTCGGTTTTATGGATGGTTCTGAAAACCTGGAATTCTTTTTATTTGGCCGAAATCATATTATCAGCTTTATAAAAAGTACAACCTACGACTTAAAAGCGCATCATACCTTCCGCTGGGGCAATGAAAAGAGACGCAGTATACACGGCTTGATGGTTGTGCATTTTGCACATACCGACAGACACCTGCGGCAGATTAAAAGAATAAAGCAGTTGAATTCATTTCCAAAATAGTGCTATGAAATCCGAAAAAGAAAAAATGATTGCGGGCGAACTCTATGATCCTCTTGATCCACAATTGGTGGAGGATCGTATTCAGGCTCGAATGCTTCTGAATGCGCTTAATGATAGTCGTGAGGATGATCCGGATACCAGAAATAAAATCCTGGCTTCACTGTTTCCCAAAGCGGGTGCCAGCATCTGGTTACAACCACCTTTTTATTGCGATTATGGCTACAATATCACTATTGGGGAGCGGGTCTTTTTCAATTTTAATTGTGTAGTACTGGATGTTGCTCCCGTTCGAATTGGTAGCAGAACTATGTTTGGACCGAATGTTCAAATCTATGCAGCAACTCATCCGCTGGATCACCAGGAAAGAAGTTCGGGACTTGAATATGGCAAACCAATAACTATTGGAGATGATGTTTGGGTGGGAGGAAGCGTTGTAATTTGTCCGGGTGTAAGCATTGGCGACAGAAGTATTATCGGCGCTGGCAGCGTTGTTACAAAAGATATTCCGGCTGATTCCATTGCGGCCGGTAATCCCTGCCGGATTATCAGAAGCCTGGCATAGTTTCTCCTGGGCATGATTTTTTAATAGCCGGGGTATGCAAGTATTTACCCGCATGAACCTTTTGGGGTTATGCTGCCTGTTTTTCCAGGCAGTTTCCGCGCAGGACAGCCTTCCGCGTCCTTATGCCACCCGTTCCGCAATGAATTTCAGCAATGTTATTGGTTGGAAAGATGGCAAAACACCCATCGCACCTGAGGGGTTTAAAGTCACGAAGTATGCGGATGCTTTCCAGAACCCCCGTTGGATGTACCAGCTTCCTAATGGCGATGTGTTAGTAGTGGAATCTAATACCCCACATGGTCTCCTGGAAAAAGTTGGAGCGGCTGTCATTGGCGCCAATAAATCCAATGATATGCGCAACAGTGCCAACAGAATTACCTTGCTGCGCGATACCAACCAGGATGGTATTCCGGAGCAGCGCAGTGCTTTTTTAGAGAACCTGAATCTGCCTTTCGGCGTCTTGCTGCTGAAAGGAAATTTGTATGTGGCGAATACAGATGCGCTATGGGTATATCCCTATACAGATGGACAATTAATGATTACCCAACCTGGTAAAAAGATCCTCGATCTGCCTGCTGGCAAACACAACCGGCACTGGACCCGGAATATCATCAGTAATAAAGAAGGAACAAAAATCTATATCGCGATTGGTTCGGGCAGTAATGTAGGTGAGAAGGGATTGGAGGAAGAAAAAGACAAAGCCCGTATCTGGGAAATCAATCCGGATGGCAGTGGATTGAACGTTTATGCATCCGGACTGCGTAACCCTGTTGGCATGGATTGGGAACCGCAGTCGCAGACCCTATGGGTTGCCGTTAATGAACGTGATGGATTGGGGGATAATCTGGTGCCCGACTATCTTACTTCTGTAAAGCAAGGCGGGTTTTATGGCTGGCCCTATAGTTATTTTGGCCAGCATCCGGAACCGCGTATCAAAGAAAATGAAATGGATATTGCTCTGGTGAAACAATCAATCGTGCCGGATATCTCTTTGGGGCCGCATACGGCCTCACTCGGACTCGCATTTTATACGCATAAGAAATTCCCGGAAAAGTACCGAGGTGGCGCTTTTATCGCACAGCACGGCTCCTGGAACCGATCAATACTTTCCGGGTATGGGGTAGTATTCGTACCTTTTAGAAATGGTAAGCCATCCGGACAACCAGAACCTTTTTTGACGGGGTTTATTGTTGATCCTGAAAAGGATGAAGTACGAGGCAGGCCCACCGGAATTATTTTGCTGCAGGATGGCTCACTCCTCTTAACAGACGATACCAGTGATACGATCTGGCGAATATCAACTGATGACTAAAACCTTGCGCAATGGGACTAACAAGCTACCGAAAAAAGCGCGATTTTAGAAAAAGTCCCGAACCTCAATCGGGTAAAACCAACCCCAGACAATTAGTTTTTGTGGTGCAGGAACATCATGCTTCCCGGCACCATTTTGATTTCCGGCTGGAGATGGAGGGAGTGCTCAAAAGCTGGGCCGTTCCCAAGGGACCATCAATGGATCCCAAAGATAAGCGGCTGGCCATAATGACCGAAGATCATCCGTATGATTACAAAGATTTTGAAGGCATCATTCCCAAAGGAAATTATGGTGCAGGTAAGGTGAAAATATGGGATAGCGGAACCTATACTCCTATAGAAACAGTAAAAGGCAAGGCAGCACAGGAAAAACTACTGTTGAAACAACTTAAAGCAGGTTCCTTTAAAATTCAGCTCAATGGAAAAAAATTGAAGGGAGAATTTGCCCTGGTGAAAACAAAGGGCATGGAAGATAATTCCTGGTTGCTGATAAAACATAAGGAAGAGTCAGTCGCTCCTGCAAAACTTCCTGATCCGGTTTCTCCCATGCTGGCTACTCTTCACGCTGCTCCATTCAATGACAAGGATTGGCAATTTGAGATCAAATGGGATGGGTATCGTGCACTCGCTTATATAAGTGGCAATAAAGCTGATTTGATTTCAAGGAATGGGCGTTCCTATACTAAAAAATTTCACCCCATTGCTGAAGCCTTACAGGAAGTAGGATTTAATGCAGTATTGGACGGTGAGTTGGTTGTAACAGATGAAAAAGGAATCGCCCGCTTTCAACAACTGCAACATTGGAAAACGGAAGCAGATGGAGACCTGCTTTATTATGTATTTGATCTGCTCTGGTACAATGGCGAGGATCTGAGAAACAGGCCCTTATCAGAGCGGATTGAACTACTGCAGGATATGCTTCCTGCAGATCATCCATTAATCCGGATGGGATTCACCATTAAGGAACGTGGAAAGGATTTGCTGGACAGTGCACATAAAATGGGATTGGAGGGCATAATCGCCAAGCGACTGAGCAGTACCTATCAATCGGGGAAGCGTTCTCCTGATTGGTTAAAAATCAAAACACAGAACCGGCAGGAGGCGATCATTCTTGGTTATACGAAAAAAGAGGATACGCCTAAATTATTCAGTGCGCTTTTGTTGGGCTTATATAATAACGGACAATTGCAGTATGCAGGTAAGGTTGGAACCGGCTTTACGGATAAACAACAAAGGGAATTGATAAAACAATTCAAACCCCTTGTGGTGAAACAGGCACCAGTTAAAAAGCCTGCATTGCGCGATTCAATCACCTGGCTGAAGCCGGTACTTTTATGCGAGATCAGTTATACAGAATTAACAGAGCAGGGAGTATTCCGGCATCCTTCGTTTAAGGGTCTACGTGATGATAAAGCTGCTGCCGATGTGGTACTGGAAGAACCACCGCAACTGTTATTGACGGATACCCGTTTGAAGTTTACCAACCTCGATAAACTATTCTGGCCGGAAGAGAAGCTAACCAAACGTGATTTACTGAATTATTATGCGCAGATCGCACCCTATATCCTGCCTTATATTAAAGATCGTCCGCAATCCTTATACCGGTTTCCGGATGGATATAAGGGCAAACGGTTTTATCAGAAAGATGTAACCGGTAAAGTGCCGGATTGGGTAGCCAGGTTTCCCTATCGTACTGAAACTGACCGGAAAGACAAAAATTACCTGGTGGTCAAAGACGAAGCCAGTCTCCTGTACATGGTGAATTTGGGTTGCATTGAAATCAATCCCTGGAGCAGTACGGTGAAAAAGCCGGAATATCCGGATTGGTGTTTATTGGATCTGGATCCTGGTAGCAAAACGAAATTCTCTCAGGTTATTGATGTTGCCAATGTGATACACGATTTACTAGAGACTGTGGATATACCGGCCTATCCAAAAACATCCGGATCAACCGGGTTACATATATACATTCCCTTAGGTAAAAAATACACCTATGAACAATCACGGGAGTTTGCAAGGGTATTGGTTACTATGGTGCAGCAGGAAACATCAAGCTACACTTCGCTTGACCGAACGATAACAAAAAGGCGGGGGAAACTCTATCTTGATTTTCTGCAGAATCGTTCGCAGGCAACATTGGCAGCTCCTTATTCCGTGCGTCCCAAACCTGGTGCAACGGTATCCATGCCCCTGCATTGGGAAGAGGTAAATCAGGGATTGAAGATGCAGGATTTCAATCTGCGGAACGTACCAGCTTTACTGAAAGAACGAGGTGATCTATTCAAGCCGGTACTGGGTAAAGGAATTGATATGAAAGCGGCATTGAAAAGGCTGCAACAGTTATAAATTCAAAATGATAACTTATGAGATCGATCTGGACAGGCAGTATTGCATTCGGACTGGTAAACATTCCGGTGAAATTATTTTCCGCAGTGAATGAACGCGCACTGGATTTTGATATGCTGGACAAGAAAGATCATAGTCCGATTAAGTTCAAACGGGTAAGCGAAAAAACAGGAAAAGAAGTTGTTTGGGCGAATATTGTAAAAGGCTATGACCTGGATGGGAAATACGTGGTATTAACGGACGAGGATTTTGATGCTGCTAGTCCGGAGAAAACCAAAACCATCAACATGGAAGCTTTTGTGAATCCGGCTGAAGTAGATATGATTCTCTTCGACAATGCCTATTACCTGGCGCCTGCAAAAGGAGGGGAGCGGGCATTTAGTTTGCTGGAAGCTGCGCTACAGAAAAGCGGTAAAGCCGGGGTTGGGAGTTTTGTATTAAGAAATAAAGAGAAACCGGTATTGTTGCGGTCTGCCAAAGGGTTGTTGATCCTACATACGCTCCGTTTTCTGAATGAGATTCGGGATCCGTCTGATTTCGTAGTTAAAAAAGTTACGCCCAAACGGAATGAGTTAACAATGGCGGGAAACCTGATAAAAAGCATGAGCGGTAAATTCAATATTGCCGACTTTAAGGATAGTTATACTGCGAAATTGAAAAAGCTGATTCGTTCCAAAGCAACCGGCAAAAAGCTGCCGGCTCCGAAGGCAAGAGTGGAGAAACCTGCCAGTGATCTGATTGAACAATTACAACAAAGTCTGGCGAAGCCAAAACGGAAGAAGTGATTTTTGGGGAAATGCCGCAATAGGCCCTTATCCTGACGCTTCCATACCCTTTCTGTTTAGGTAATAAAAACTAGGTTTGTCAAAATTGTAATACCATGCCACTAATCAATCCTTACATTAATTTCAACGGAAACACGGAAGAAGCATTTAACTTCTATAAGTCTGTATTTGGAGGGGAGTTTCTCAGAGTCATGCGCTATAAAGATCTGGCTGTACCGGGTGCTCCATTTTCTGAGAAGGAGGCGGATAAAATAATGCATATAGCATTGCCTATTGGGAAGAATATTTTAATGGGTAATGATGTTCCGGAAAGTATGGGTCGGGTGAATGAAAACGAAAACAGGTCAAAGATTTCAATTAGTACAGCTTCTAAGGAAGAAGCCGATAGAATCTTCAACGGACTTTCGACCGGAGGTTCAATAGAGTTTCCGATTGGTGATAGCCCCTGGGGTTCCTATTTTGGTATGTTCAGAGATAAGTATGGTATTGAATGGATGGTGGATTATGATGCCAATTATAAAGGCGAGGTTTGATAAGATCCATGTTTCGCTGCTATTGCATTAGCCAGATTCATTTTTTATATTGGGGTCTTAACCTTTTAAGAATGAAAAAATGCCGAAAATGGATGCCTGCTCTAATCCTTATCTGCACGATCCTTTCTATGCGTGTTCATGGCCAAGAGGGTCCGACAGAAGCAGCACAGCCAATAGTAGCAGAGGGAAAACTTCTGTATAGGTCTGAAATGGCATCCTGGTATGGCACGGACCTTTTTTTAGAAAAGTACAAAGACCGGTCTGCGATTGGTGGGTATTTCTCGTACCAGGATAAAGAGCTGTCAAAGTGTATATTTTTCTCACGGGCCGAGAAACCAGGAGTTATAGGAACAATCAGTTTTGATAGTACCTATAATTTACAGACAGCTATCGTTGATTTGAGTGAACGTGATTTTTCAAAAACAGAGCAGGATTTATATGCTATCAGGAATCTAGCTTTGGCGGAGGTAAACTCCGATACACTTTTTAAGGTATATGAAAATACTAATCTAAATCTGATTCCCCTGATTAGCGGGCATGATAAAAAGGTGTATATACTGACAGGTCCCAAAAAATCGGGAGTGGTCATATTTGGTAATGATTACCTGCTCAGATTCGATTCAGATAATAAGTTGCTCGATAAAAAACAGTTACACAAGAATATTATTCCTGTTTATTACGGTGAGCAGGAGGATGGCAAAAAAGCAATAGGGGCTATGCACAGTCATTTACCGGAAACCGGCGAATTTATGACCGCCACTGATATTTGTACCTTAATGCTATATTCCAAATTAGCAGACTGGGAGCAGCATATTGTTGTTTCCGAAAAGTATACGAATATCTGGAACTGTGTATCTAATACTTTATTGGTGGTTCCAAAAGAGGTAATGGAAAAAATCAATAAAGATTCCGATAAACGAACCAGGAAAAATAAAAGAAATAAGTCGTGAATTTAAGTCCAACTCCCTTTCAGCAGACCTACTTCCATGGTACAAAAGCTGATTTGAAATTGGGTGAGCTGATTGAACCCGGGTTTGCCTCCAATTACGGGAGCAATAAAAATGCGAAATACATTTTCCTTACCGCTAC
>CAZJNY010000029.1:6917-13737 GCA_964547405.1 uncultured Flavihumibacter sp.
GGACGCCGCTATCTAGGGGGCAGAACTGGCAGTTGGAGAAGGAAATGGACGCATTTACCTGGTTGAACCAACCGGTCCGATTGAAGACGATCCTGACCTGACCGATAAAAAGTTTCCAGGTAATCCTACCAAATCCTATCGTTCAACGCATGCGTTCCGGGTTGTTGGTGAAGTAGCACATTGGCAGGGGCATGCTCCGGATCAGCTAAGCGCAATGAAAGATGGACTGGCAAAATTGAAAGAACAGGGAATAAATTCTTTGAATGAATGACTCAATTTTACAATAGTCAATAAATTTCAACGTGCCTATCAACACCATCATTAAATATGTTTTGCTGATTGCATTGTTGGTAGTATATCTCTATTATACAGTTCATTCTTTTTTATATATTCGAAAGAGTCCGATTTTTTCCAGGCGCATAAAAATGATTCATCTGATTGCGATTTGGATAGTGCCGTTTATATGGGCATATCTTTTAAAAGCTTCGATGCAGCCTGCACCTGGATCCTACCAGGTTGAACGAAAGCAGCCAGATGAGCCGTTTTTTGATGCTTATGACAATAGTGGTTAATTTTCGACAAGAATTAAATTCCTACAATTGATATCCGATATAAAAATAACTGATACCAGCCTCCTTTCTGACAACTGGTATATTCTCAAAAAGATCTCCTATGACTATTCCAAACCAGATGGTTCCCGGCATAGTCAAAGCAGGGAAGTGTATGACAGAGGCAATGGAGCCACCATTTTGTTGTATAACAAAGAACAGCAAACCGTGGTACTCACCCGGCAATTCAGGCTACCAACCTTTGTGAATGGTAATGAGTCGGGCATGTTGATTGAAGCCTGCGCAGGATTATTGGATAATGACAATCCGGAAGATTGTATCCGGCGGGAAACAGAAGAAGAAACCGGCTACAAAATCTCCTCAGTTCAAAAGGTATTCGAAGCCTATATGTCGCCCGGTTCTGTAACTGAGATCCTGCATTTTTTTATAGCGGCCTACACCAAAGAAATGAAACTTTCAGATGGAGGTGGCGTGCAGCACGAAGAGGAGAATATTGAAGTATTGGAATTGCCTTTTACAGAGACCCTTAATATGATCAAGACCGGCGCAATTAAAGATGCAAAAACTATTATGCTATTGCAGTATATTAGACTAAATGGAATTTTATGATTCGGGTTAAACCATTTTTGCATTCAACTCCTTTTCGACAACTCTTGAGGCGGAGTAAATCATTTGGATTTTTAGTAAGAAGTATGAAAAGAGGCAGTTGGAAGTTGGTCGAATATCCCACTGATATATTTGGAGAGCCGGTCGACATAGCTCCAATCATCGAAAGAATGAAAAAGGTAAACCCGTCCATTGAACGGGTTTACTGGGGAAATCATACCTATACATTCGTTTAATGCCATCTGTCCGGATCAGCAGCCTGCGCATCCTGTGCATACCTTGATGGCAGTTCTGCTTTCAGCATATCTCCAGGTTGCAGCGATGGAAAAATGTCTTCCAATGTCCTTACTTCATTCATGAATACCCGGCGATAGATATGCGAACGGGTTAGTTTTTTGTAGTCATCAATTCCAGCGGCTCCCATCAGTTCCACAAATGTTTTGATGGTGTCTTCATGATAATTCGCTACCCGTTGTTTTTTATCAGCAACAACCAGACCTACAGTCAGACTGGGATCCTGTGTTGCTACTCCTGTTGGACATTTATTGGTGTGGCACTGTAATGCCTGGATGCAACCAAGGGCCATCATCATGGCACGTGCGCTATTACAGGCATCTGCACCAAGGGCAAGAGCACGCAGCATATGGAAACCACTGAGGATTTTACCCGAGGCAATGATCCGGATATGCTGCCTGATATTGAATCCAACCAGCATATTGTGAACAAATGCGAGTCCGTCCAGCAACGGTGCTCCAACATGGTTGCTGAATTCCTGCGGAGCAGCGCCGGTGCCACCTTCTCCGCCATCAACCGTGATAAAATCAGGGTAGGAGTCCAGTTCAATCATTGCTTTACAGATTGCAATGAATTCTGATTTGCGCCCGATACAAAGTTTGAATCCAACTGGTTTGCCGCCAGAAAGCTCCCGCATTTGGGCAATGAATTGCACCAGCTCACGGGGACTGTTAAACGCTGAATGATAGGGGGGCGAATAAACAGTAGTATTGGGTTTCACATGGCGTATAGCTGCAATCTCGGGGGTGTTCTTCTTGGCTGGCAGAATTCCACCATGCCCCGGTTTGGCGCCCTGCGACAACTTTAGTTCGATCATTTTCACCTGGGGAGTGGCTGCATTTTTAGCAAACACTTCCGGTGAAAAACTCCCATTCTCATCGCGTGCACCAAAATAACCCGTACCGATTTGCCAGATAATGTCTCCGCCTTCTTCCAGGTGGTGCCGGCTCATGCCTCCCTCTCCGGTATTATGGGCAAATCCACCGATTTTAGCTCCGGCATTCAGGGCTCTGATCGCATTGCTGCTCAGGGATCCAAAGCTCATGGCCGATACATTAAAAATACTGGCAGAGTAGGGTAGTTTACAATCCTTGTTGCCAATCAGCACGCGGGGAGAATGATCCAGCTTATTAAAATCTTTTGGTGCAATAGAATGGCTCATCCATTCATAACCTTCTTCGTATACATCGAGCTGGGTGCCAAAAGGCATGGTATCAGTTTCCTGTTTGGCCCGCTGGTAAATGGTTGAGCGATCGACTCTGTTTATGGGGCGACCATCAATATCTGATTCAACAAAATACTGGTACATTTTGGGACGAAGAGCTTCCATCCAGTAGCGCATACGGCCAAATACAGGATAGGTTCTCATTATGGAATGTTTGGTCTGGTTCATATCGACCAGGCCAAGAACGAAGAGAAAGACAACCAGTGCAAAGAACAGGTACCACCACGGACTCACGTAAAAGCTCAGCAAAAAGCTAAGCACCAGGCCAATAACAGCACTGATTACAAAACCATTTCTCATGTCGCTTCATTAAAAAATTAACTACAAAGGTATCCAATATTCTGATTTACAAACAGATGTTAGTTTTTTGTCACCTAATTTAAAACAAACTTAAAACTGACTTCGGTCAGGTTAAAGGTCTCCGTAAACCTCTTTCTTTGTAAGAAACGAATAGATCATGAACATTAATATTCAAACGCTTGATTTTACTGCAAAGGATGAACTGAATGAGTTTATTAAAGAGAAAGTGGCAAGGCTGGGTCGGTACCTGGATAATATCATTAGTTATGAAATCACCCTGCGAATTGAAAAGTCTGAAACGAATGATAATAAAATAGCCGATATCCGCCTGGTAGTACCCGGAAATGATTTGCTCGCAAGCTCCCGGGCATCTTCCTTTGAGAAAGCAACTGCTCAGGCTATTGAAGCCCTGGAAAGACAAATTGAAAAACGCAAAACGAAGGAAGGGTATTGATTTTTTTTACTATTTTTGACCATGAGGGTTATTGCTACTATACCTCCACTCCGCGTAACTGGGAGAGATGGGGGAGGGTGATAATCCTCATCTTTATTTGCTGGAAAGCTGCTTTCTAATATTTACAGCCTATGGATATTTTCAAGCCTAAATTGAGCACTAAGGATTTGAAAATCGTTGTGATAGTATGTTCAGTGTTATTAATTTCTTGTAAATCTGTTCCAAGCTCTCGAAAGAATGACAAGGCAATGAGGGATTCTGTAATGTCTGCAATAGCGGTTGTTGTAGATTCCATAATGTTAAAGGTGAAAACAATGCCAGACATTGAGCCAAATAAATCCGATACAAGTTCACCATCAATTCCACCCAACTTTAATTTTTCTCATCTACGACAATAATAGTTCGAAATTCGCACCAAACATCGTTGTGATTTGCTTTCACATTATTGCTAAGCTTAGGCTAGCAACATCAGGAATCGTTGAAAGTCAATAGACTCTATTGAGGGAAATAGCATGCCCTTTGGAAAACGCTTTTCTAGAAAAACTATCAATTGGGACAATCCGAACCCCTAACATTTGAATGGTTTTTGAATGTTCATTTTCAATAATATAGGCCCATCCAATTGATGAACTTCCTAAATCCAGTCCCAATATTTTTCTCATTCAGATAGAGGTTTTGAGGTTTAGTTTTCAATATAATTCTTTTAAGATTAAGTCAATTACGGGAAACCGTATTGCAGATTTAGTTTGTTTGTGTATTAATGTATTGAAGCAAATCACAATAAGGATTATTCCGTTGTGAAAACATTCAAGGTGGCGCAAGTCGCCTTTTTTTATGCCTATAACTTATTTCATAAGTGATTGATAATCGAATCATTAATAGTTCAAAACTGTAGGATATACGTAGGGATAGCGTAGGAACAGGCTGAAATTGGCTTTTTTGCAGGTGCTGTCAGGTCTTAAACTCCTGAAAATCAACTATAAATCGGCTCAGAATTGGATGAATTTATCGGCTCATTCTGCAAGTAATCGGCTCATCCTGAAAACACAAAACCCGCCAGTCGGCGGGTTTTGTTATACTAGTTAGCTTATCGCTTAGCGAATAAACAGCATCTCTCTGTACTTGGGCAGCGGCCAGTTGGCATCGTCTACCAGCAATTCCAGTTTGTCAACGCGGTAACGGATCGCGTCAAAGAATGGCGCTTTTACCTGGCTCTCATAAGCGATCGCCTTGGTGCGGGTTTCCGTCATGGCATTGCATACTTTTCTCGCTTCAATCATCTTCTCCACCAGATCAGACAGAATATTGATATGCTCGCTGATCTTTTCCAGGATCTGCAATTGGTTGGCATAACTGCTTTCTTTCAGCCCGATTTCCTTTAATCCCTTGATGTTGTTGATCAGGGTATTCTGGTATTTCACAGCAGCCGGTAATACATGACTGGTGCAAAGCTCACCCATGATACGGGCTTCGATCTGTACATTCTTGATGTACTTCTCGAGCTCAATTTCATGACGGGCTTCCAACTCTACATGCGATAATACATCGTTGCTTTCAAAGAGGTGTTTGGCTTTTTCTGTTACCATCGCATCCAGCGCCAACGGTGTAGTTTTCAGGTTTGGCAAACCACGGCGGGCTGCTTCTTTCTCCCACTCATCGCTATATCCGTCACCTTCAAACAATACTTTATCACTTGCAACAATATACTCACGGATCACATGCATGATCGCGATCTCTTTTTTCTCACCCTTCTCAATCAGTACGTCCACATCCTGTTTGAATTTTTTCAGGGTGTCAGCCATGATCGTATTCAGGGTAGTCATCGCATTGGCACAGTTGGCGGTAGAACCTACGGCACGGAATTCAAACTTGTTACCGGTAAAGGCAAAAGGTGAAGTACGGTTCCGGTCGGTATTGTCCAGCAACAATTCAGGAATGCTTCTGTGCAGATCCAGTTTGAGAATCGCTTCGTCCTGCTCGTCAAATTTGTCTCCTACACGCTCTTTGATTTCTTCCAGTACCTTGCTCAGGTACTGACCGATGAATACAGAGATGATCGCCGGAGGTGCTTCATTCGCGCCCAAACGGTAATCGTTACTCGCAGAGGCGATGCTCGCACGAAGCAGGTCAGAATAATCGTGTACAGCCTTGATGGTGTTCACAAAGAAGGTGAGGAACATCAGGTTGGTCTTTGGCGTTTTGCCGGGAGCCAGCAGGTTTACACCTGTATCCGTTGACATACTCCAGTTATTGTGCTTGCCACTTCCGTTGATGCCGGCAAATGGCTTCTCGTGCAACAATACCCGAAGTCCGTGTCTGCGTGCAACGCGGTTCATCACATCCATCAACAAGGTATTGTGATCTACCGCTACACTTACTTCTTCAAAAATGGGAGCACACTCAAACTGAGCCGGTGCCACTTCATTGTGACGGGTTCTCAGAGGAATGCCCAATTTATAAGATTCGTTTTCGAAATCGCGCATGAAGTCATAAACCCGCTCAGGAATAGAACCAAAATAATGGTCTTCCAATTGCTGGCCTTTTGCCGGAGCATGACCAAATACAGTACGTCCGCTTAATACGAGATCCGGACGTGCATTGAACATGCCTTCATCGATTACGAAATATTCCTGCTCCCATCCGAGGGTAGCAGCAACACGATTTACATTTTTATCAAAATAATTGGCTACTTCAACCGCACTTTTATTCAGTGCTTCCAGTGATTTCAGCAGGGGTGCTTTGTAATCAAGGGTTTCACCGGTATAAGAAACAAAGATGGTTGGAATACACAAAGTTCTTCCATGTCCGATTTCCATGATGAAAGCAGGAGAGGAGGGATCCCACGCTGTATATCCACGTGCTTCAAAAGTAGCACGGATACCACCGCTTGGGAAGGAAGATGCATCCGGCTCCTGCTGAATCAGCGCGGCTCCGTCAAACTCTTCGATAGCAGTTCCATCACCTTTTAAAGTAAAGAAGGAATCGTGCTTTTCTGCCGTAGTTCCTGTTAATGGCTGGAACCAGTGTGTGTAGTGCGTAACACCTTTTGTCTCGGCCCACTGACGCATGCCGGCTGCAATCTGATTGGCAACGGTACGATCAATTTTTTTGGATCCTTTAATAGAGGACAACAGGCTTTTGTAAGCTTCGTCGCTCAGGAAAGCCCTGGCTTTCTGAAGGGTAAACACATTTTCACCGAACAAGGCAGTGATTTTGGCTAACCCGGGACCCTTCGGCTCTTTTCCCTGGCTGATGCTGTTGATTGCACTAACACGTAATGACATGAGAAATAATTTTTAGCTGTTAATTTTTCCGGTTAAGAATAAATTTCCGCTAAGTTGCTTAAAAAAATGATAACATTCCTGTTGTTTT
>CAZJNY010000029.1:13837-24713 GCA_964547405.1 uncultured Flavihumibacter sp.
TAAGAATAAATTTCCGCTAAGTTGCTTAAAAAAATGATAACATTCCTGTTGTTTTTCAAAGAATTTCAACAGAGTTATTGATTTTTATAAACATTGAAATATTTATAATGTGTAATTGAGCTGCCTGCAATTCCTACTGTCAGCAGGTAGACCAGTATGGTTTCCGGAATCACCCGGTAACGAATGGTAGCACCGGGGAAGGGTACTGTATAACCTATTGAAAGATAAAAACTTATGCTAAAGAACAGGAGAGTCCATAACAATGCATGGGGAACCAGCTCCGTTCTTCCCGGAAACCTTTGCAAAACCAGGAAAATGAACATACATATTATAAAAATATTTTGTGCAACCATTGCGTATTGCAACAGCCCTTTTGCTTCCCAGGGATAAGGTCGCAGCAGGATATTATCCAGCGCTGCCGGAAGATTACGGATATAACTTAGCGGTGCCGCGCTTAGTTCTGGCAAGTTTATGCGGGTATTGCCCTTCAGGTTAAAAAATTCCTGCTGCACACCGGCTACTGCTTTTGGTAAATTCAGTGGGGCAGGTAAGAAGGCACTTGCAAAGAACAGACTCAATGAAACCAGCGTGATTCCCAAAAATGCTTTTTTGAGTGGCCATTTTTTTTGCACCACCAGCCACCAGGCGATACAGAAGGGTACCAGTAAAAAAGCAAAACTCGCTTTCACAATAGTCATTCCCACAAAGGCAAGGGCCGCCAGCCAATAGTTGAATTTTCCTTTTTGTCCCTGCCACTGCCAGTATAAGCGGGATATAAAGAGGCTGAAAAAGAAAAACAGCATGGCATCACTCCGGAGGCCGCTGAGCCAGAACAACGCCGGCGGATAAAAAAACACGACCAGGAAAGTCCATTTTTTATAGGCAGGTAACTGGTTCGCCAATACCTGGTAAAGCCAGAAGCTTCCCCAGAAACTGATAAAACTGAATGCTACCATATTGATGTAAAAATTCCCCTGAGAGAAAAAATTAAACAGTCCCAATGGTTTATTGATGATTGCTTTTTCCAGTTTCATCCTGAAATAGGGCAGGCCCTCTCTCCAGCCCAACTCATGGATATACTGCCGCAGGTCTATTTCATACACAAAAAACCGAAGCGGATTGATTTTGAGCTGTTCCCACTCTGCCAGCGTGTCGGCGTGAATCACCCAGGTATCATCTCCTCCAAACATATTCAGAAATAACCAGCCATAGAAACAGCCAATAATGACTTTAGAGCAGAAGACCCCTGCCAACTGACCGGGATTTAGTCCATGTGGTGTATTTTTCATCAAACGGGCCAGCAGGAAATAAAAAAAGACCAAGGCAATAAGGAACAGAATATAATTCATCATCGTTTCCCCGAATTGTCTTCAAATCTATACATTTGAGAGATTAATATTTGATTTAGTGAGTGATAGAAAGAATTTGAAGATCGCATTCGTATCCAATAACGCGTGGTCGATCTATAATTTCCGGATAGATATTGTAAAAACACTGATTGCTGATGGCCATGAAATTATTATTGTAACTCCCCATAATTCCTATGTCGATAAAATTGTAGCAATTGGCTGTACCCATATAGCTATTGATTTCGACAATAAAACTATTAACCCGGTATCGGATCTGAAATTGCTGCTGAACCTGAAAAAACTCTACAAACAACTTCAGCCCGACCTGATTTTTCACTATGTGGCTAAACCTAATATTTATGGAACCTATGCCGCACACCAGGTGGGTATTCCTTCTGTAGCCATTATTACCGGATTGGGTTTCGCGTTTTCCAAAAAGAACCTGCTCTATAAGATCATCAAACAGTTATATCGATTTTCGCTACGGGGTGCCCGGGAAGTCCTGTTTTTAAACAATGAAGACGCCCTGTTATTTGTTCTTGAACATATTGTACCGCTTCAAAAAATAAATGTCCTGCCAGGCGAAGGTGTAAACACCCAGTTTTTTCATCCTCCTGCAGTTCGCACGCCCAATAAAACCTTCAGATTTCTTATGTCCTGCCGCCTGCTTAAAAGCAAAGGAGTGGAGATTTTTGTTGAGGCCAGCCGCCTTTTAAAAGTTAAGGAGTACCAGTTTGAATCGGTTGTGCTTGGTTTCTTTGAAGACAACCATCCGGATTCCATACCGGCATCCAAAGTGGAGCATTGGCAGGCACAGGGACTTATTAATTTTATGGGCTTCACCGAGGATGTTCGCCCATTTTTAAGTACTGCTGATGCCTTTGTTTTTCCATCTTATTATAATGAAGGTGTTCCACGTAGCCTGCTGGAAGCGGCCAGTATGGAATTGCCGATCATCACTACCAATAACAAAGGCTGCAGGGATGTGGTGGAAGATGGCGTAAATGGATTTTTATGCCAGGTTCAGGACCCCTTCGACCTCGCTAAAAAAATGGAGGAAATGATCTTGCTGAGTGAGCAGGATCGCCTGCAAATGGGGCAGAAAGGAAGGGAGAAAATTATCAGCCGTTTCTGCATTGACAAAGTAATTCACGAATACCGGAGAATTATTGCGCAGTTATCCTGATTTCCGGATAATATCCCTGCTGTTTCAAAAAAGCTAGTATGCCGGATCGCTCCAGTTGATACTCCATGGTCCATTCCCTCAGGTCCGGTTGTTCATACGGGAACTGCTCAATGTCAGTAAAGCTGATTTCCGGAGCCCGGGTTTCTACCATATAATAAGCCCCCCCGTATCTTTCCCTGAACTCCTGCACCCATTCATAACGGGTACTAATAATGCCAATTCTTGCAGCCGCATAGGCTAAAAATTTCGAGGATGGCTGCTGATTAAAGGGAGATTTATCCGGTTGATAATTGATTCCAAACCGCGCCTCTTGCAGTAGCTCATGAACCTCTTCCGGACGAACTTTTCCATGGAACCGGATCCAGGGATAGTTGTATTTCTTTTCCAGTTCTTCCCGCTTTGGTGCCAGTACGAGCAATTGTTTGTTTTCCAGCGGACCGCCAGGCAAAAACCAGTTCAGCCATTTTTCAGGCTCCCGGCTCTTTTCTAATGTACCCGCATAAACGAAATCATATTTTTTTACAGGATTGGCAATATTTTTTCCTGGCAGAAATATCGTACTCCGGATACCCCAGGGTACCTCGTCCCGGAAATTCAATCCTGTCCTCGTAAACTCATTCAAAAAAATCCGGTAATCCGGTTGGGTATTGAGGGCTCTTTTCAGGCGATCCTTCCCTTTTGCAAAGGGAGCCGCAGATAATGAGGCATATTCATGAATGACCAGTCCGCCTGGTTGCTGCCTTCGGCGATGCATGCCTAAAAAATGCCATTCAATATCGGGTTTCAGGGTAGCTACAGCGTCCGGACCACATTCTATTACTGTATAGCCGATCGCTTCAAAATAGGTACGATAGGCTGCGATTTCCGGTAAAATGGCGGTTCCCCTGTGAATAAATGCAATGGTCATGACGAATTCAAAAATAGGTTATGTAAATAAAACTCCTTCCCATTTCACCGGCTCAGTCCGGTACCTTACCTTTGCGCTTTCTTACACCATCCGCCAACAAACATGGAAGTAACCGTAACAACCGCCCAGCAATTGCGCCTTACAGCAGAAGAGTTTGAACTGATAAAAGAAAAACTGGGCCGCACGCCAAATTTTAATGAACTGTGTGCTTTTTCCGGCATGTGGAGTGAGCACTGCTCTTATAAAAACTCCATCAAATGGCTCAAAACCCTGCCCCGCGAAGGTGGTAAAATGCTGGTTGCCGCCGGAGAGGAGAATGCCGGACTCATGGATATGGGTGACGGATTTGGAGTTGTTTTTAAAATTGAAAGCCATAACCACCCCTCCGCCATTGAACCGTTTCAGGGCGCGGCTACCGGGGTAGGTGGCATTCATCGCGATATTTTTACCATGGGCGCCCGTCCGGTCGCAGCCCTGAACTCCCTGCGCTTTGGTAAGTTGCAGGAAGCTAAAACCCAGCACCTGCTCGGCGGGGTTGTGCATGGTATCGGTCATTATGGAAACTGTTTTGGTGTTCCTACCGTTGGGGGTGAAATCTACTTTGAACAGTGTTACCATACCAACCCTCTGGTGAATGCAATGAGCGTGGGTGTTGTAAAGGCCGGAGGTACGGTTAGTGCCACTGCCGAAGGAATCGGTAACCCTGTACTATTTGTTGGTTCTGCCACCGGTAAGGATGGAATCGGAGGTGCGTCTTTTGCCTCTGCTGATATTACCGCTGAAAGTGCCGAAGAACTACCGGCCGTTCAGGTGGGCGATCCCTTCCAGGAAAAGAAATTACTTGAAGCCTGCCTGGAAGTTATCCAGACGGGTGCTGTTGTTGGTATGCAGGATATGGGTGCCGCTGGTATCATCTGTTCCACTGCTGAAATGAGTGCGAAGGGAAAAGTTGGAATGCATATCGACCTGGAAAAAGTACCCACCCGCCAGGCCAATATGAAAACCTGGGAACTGCTGCTTAGTGAAAGCCAGGAACGTATGCTGATGGTTGTTGAAAAAGGAAAGGAAGCTGTTGTTGAAGCCATCTTCGAAAAATGGGACCTGCCCTGTTCCGTTATCGGTTCTGTTACCGGTGATGGCATCCTGAATTTTTATATGCATGGTGAACTGGAAGCATCGATCCCTGCAGAGGTATTAGTTCTGGGTGGCGGTGCTCCGCAATATGACCGGAGTTACGAAACACCGGCGTATTTTGAAAAAATCAAGCAGTTTGATCCCGCTTCTATACAACAGCCGGCGGATTATAAAAAAGTAGCGCAGCAATTGGTAAACCTGCCGAATATCGCTTCCAAGCGCTGGGTCTACACACAATACGACAGTATGGTGGGCACCGGCAATACGTCTACCAATGCGCCCAGTGATGCGGCTGTTGTGTTGGCCAAACCTTCTGATAAAGCATTGGCCGTTACTACAGACTGTAATAGCCGTTATGTATATGCCGATCCCTACAAAGGGGCTATGATTGCCGTTGCCGAAGCTGCCCGCAACATCGTTTGCTCCGGCGGTGAACCCCTGGGTGTTACCAACTGTCTGAATTTTGGAAACCCCTATGATCCGCAGGTGTATTATCAGTTTGTTCATGCGATCAAAGGCATGGGTGATGCCTGTCGCCGTTTCAATACGCCCGTTACCGGTGGGAATGTCAGCTTTTACAACCAGAACCCCGATGGCCCCGTTTACCCAACGCCAACTATTGGAATGGTGGGATTACTGGATTCCTACAAAGACCGCATGACTCTTGGTTTCCTGGAAGCCGGTGACCTGATTTACCTGGTGGGTAAAGCAACCAATGATATCAACAGTTCAGAATACCTGCATAAAATTGCAGGTGTCGAATATTCTCCTGCACCTCATTTTGAACTGGAAGAAGAATTCCAGTTGCAGGCTTCCCTGCTTCAACTGATTCGTGCCAAACAAATCCGTTCTGCTCATGATATTAGTGAAGGTGGTTTGTTTATTACGCTGCTTGAAAGCAGTTTTGTAAATGGCCTGGGCTTCACCATTCAAACAGATGCTTCCATCCGGAAAGATGCGGAGCTTTTTGGGGAAGGGCAAAGCCGCGTGGTGGTTTCTGTTAAGCCTTCTCAAAAAGCTGCATTTGAAGCCATGGCCGGAAACAGTGAATTTCGGTTACTCGGCACTGTTACCAATGGTGAAATCCTGATCGACGGTGAGAACTGGGGTGTTGTAACGGAGTGGAAGAATCAGTACGATACGGTAATTGAAAAATTACTGGCCGGACATGAATCTGAACATGCTTTAAGTGCGCTTTAATCTGTAACTCCAACAATGGCTTCGGTTAGTGATTTATTCCAGTTATTTGAACTGACTCCCGACCTTGTGTGCATAGCAGGGAAGGATGGTTATTTCAGGAAAATCAACAATGCTGTTATTGAAAAACTGGGCTACACGGAAGAGGAGCTTTTTTCCCGTTTAATTTCCAGTTTTGTACATCCCGATGATCGGGAAGAAACGGCCCGTACAAGGAATGAATTAATTGGTGGCAGGTCTCTCCTGAATTTTGAAAACCGGTACATTACAAAAAATGGAGCGGTGATATGGCTGGAGTGGACCTCCGTTTATCATCCGGAAAAAGAACTGGTTTTCGCCATTGCAAAAGATATTACCAACCGGAAAATTGTAGAAAAAGATATTGAGGCCGAATATCAAAAGTTTAAAAGTCTGGCTAGTCATTTCAAAACCAGCATGGAAGCGGACCGGAAATTTCTGGCGGCTGAATTGCATGAAGAGATGGCGCAACTGGCCTCGGTAATCAGGATGGATATTGACTGGGTAGTGCGCAGGGAAGATAATTTATCGCCCGCCAGTAAAAACCGGATGGAGCATGCCGCCGGAATTACAGAATTGCTGATTGCCACCATCCGTCGGATTACGTTTAGTATTGGCTCCACTATGTTGGGACATGTTGGTCTCAAAGCAACACTCGACTGGCAATGCAGGGAGTTCGCCCTGCTGAGCGGAGTTCCCTGTAAATTCGTCAGTACTTTGGATGAGTCGACCCGGCTTGGTGAGATCGAACTTGATTTTCTTCGCATCTGCCAGGAAGCACTGACCTCCATCATGATGAATACCGAAGTACGCCAGGTTGGCCTCGCATTGGATCAGATTGGCGGAAAAGTATTTCTAATTATCCAGGTCGATTATAAAGTCATTATCAACAGGGAATTATTTTCCGATAGTCTGGACCGCATCCGTGACCGCGCCAGTTATATTAACGGACATACCGAAATTGAGCTGGATCCTGATAACTGTACCATCATCCGGGTAATCGTAGATAAATAAGTTATACTTTCCCTTAGTACCTTTAGGGCATGGACAATAAATCTGTTATTGTAGTAACCGGAGCAGCCGGATTTATCGGAAGTTGCCTGGTAGGCTACCTGAACCTGAAAGGATTCTCGAACCTGGTATTGGTAGATGATTTTACAAAAGCTGCAAAGGAATCCAACCTGGCCGGTAAAATGTTTATTGAGAAAGTGGAACGCGCTGTTTTTTTCGAATGGCTTCAGCAGCATCGTCCTAATATTGGTTTCATCTTCCATCTTGGTGCAAGAACCGATACAACAGAATTTGATTACAGCATTCATCAGCAACTAAATGTTGAATACTCCCAGAAGATCTGGAATTACTGCGTGGTTCACAGTGTTCCATTGGTATATGCATCTTCTGCAGCTACCTACGGAAACGGGGAATGGGGATATGAGGATTCACATGAACTTCCCTTCCGGCTGGAACCACTGAATCCTTACGGCGTTTCCAAGAATGAATTTGACAAATGGGTATTGCACGAGTCCACGCATCCGCCTTTCTGGGCCGGATTGAAATTTTTCAATGTGTACGGTCCGAATGAATATCATAAAGGCAGGATGGCCTCCGTTATCTGGCATGCCTTTAACCAGATTCGCGAACAGGGTTTTATGCGGCTGTTCCGGTCGCATCGCCCCGATTTTAAAGATGGACAGCAATTGCGCGATTTCATTTATGTAATGGATATTTTAAAAGTGTGTTTCTGGCTGATGGAAAATCAGCCCGGTTCCGGATTGTATAACCTGGGTACAGGGGAGGCAAGGAGTTTTGAGGACCTGGTAAAAGCAACTTTTGCCGGCGTAGGGAAAGAATCCAGCATCGAGTTTATTGATATGCCGGAAGATATCCGGGAGAAATACCAATACTTTACGGAGGCCAATATGAGTAAATTAAGGGCAGCCGGTTACAACGAGCCTTTTTATTCCCTGGAGGATGGAGTGCAGGATTACGTGCGCAATTACCTGGCCGACAACCGCTATTATTAAAGCAAGCAAGTTGAATATATGAGCAAAACAATCGCCATCATAGGAGGGGGAAACCTCGGACTGTCCATTGCGGAAGGATTGACAGCAGGAGGATTTATGGCTCCCGGACAAATTACCATTACCCGACGAACTACCACTCTTTTACAACCCTACCAGCAGCAGGGCATGACCATTACAAGCGACAATCCGGCCGCTGCTGCCGCTGCCGATGTAATTCTGCTGGCCGTAAAACCTTTTCAGATCCGGGAAGTGATCCGCGAAATCGCGCCTTTTCTTTCAGCAGACAAACTATTGATTTCAGTAGTAACCGGTGTAAGTATGCAGGAGATGCGGAGTGAATTGAAGGAGGATAAATTACCGGCCCTGTTTCGGGCCATGCCCAATACCGCAGTGGCCATCCGGGAAAGTATGACCTGCCTTAGCCATTCCGGCGCGCAGCAGGATCAGATAGACTGGGTACTTGAATTATTTAACCAGGTAGGCAGAGTAGTGATAATAGATGAGAAACTGATGGACGCCGCTACTGTACTTGGGGCCTGCGGAACCGCTTATGCCATGCGGTATATCCGGGCTAATATCCAGGGGGGCATTGAGATTGGTTTTGATGCTAAAACCGCCAGCCTTATTGCCGCCCAAACCGTTAAAGGCGCAGCAGAACTGCTACTGCAGAAAGGCACCCACCCCGAATATGAAATCGATAAAGTGACCACTCCTAAAGGTTGTACCATTGCCGGACTCAATGAAATGGAACACCAGGGCTTCAGCTCCTCACTTATTAAAGGGATATCGGCGAGTTATGTGAAAATTCAGGCGGATAAATAATATTTGCTTTAATTGTTCGTTTTAGATTCAGGAGACCGGTATAAGGGAATTCACCTAGATATTAGGATTTTTTAATACCTTCGCCCTACCCAAACCTGTGAATAACTTAGAATCTAATAGTATGAAGCGAAATTTAAGTGTCTGGATATTGATGCTGGAGATTTTGGCGATCGTTGTGATCCATGCGAATAAAGACCAGGCCGAAAAAATTAAGGAGATTTTTATGAAGAGAAACCATTCCGCATTTATTAAAACAACACCCATCCAGCCACTTGAAATTTCTCAACTAAGCAGTAAATAATTAAGCAATAATCACCAAAAGGAAAAAATAGGCATCCGGGTTTCCGGGTGCCTATTGTGTTTTTACCCTATCTTTGCATGACCTCCCGGATGAACATATTGCAATTTTCCGCAAGGTCACATCAGCCGCGTTCACAATAACATAATTTAACTGGTATTTTAATTTGCAACTGGCCTTTCCGCCATGGGCAATTATTTTTTTTGAACGCAGCCCATTGGAATAAAAATTGAAACTTAATTGATATGGCCAAGTACATTTTTGTTACAGGAGGAGTAACTTCTTCTCTGGGTAAAGGAATTATTGCGGCATCCCTGGGTAAGCTCTTGCAGGCCAGGGGGCTGAAAGTGACGATTCAGAAATTTGATCCTTACATCAACGTAGATCCGGGTACGCTCAATCCTTATGAACATGGGGAGTGTTATGTTACGGAAGACGGTGCAGAAACCGATCTGGATCTTGGCCACTACGAGCGCTTTCTGAGTATTTTCACCAGCCAGGCAAATAATGTGACCACCGGCCGGATTTACCAGACTGTTATCAACAAGGAAAGAGAAGGTGCTTACTTAGGTAAAACCGTTCAGGTTGTACCTCATATTACCGATGAAATCAAAAGACGCATGCTGCTCCTGGGGCAGGGTGGTTTTGATATTGTTATCACGGAAATTGGCGGAACTGTTGGCGATATCGAAAGTCTGCCGTTTATTGAAGCCGTACGCCAGCTCCAGTGGGAATTACCGGAAGAAGACTGCATGGTCGTGCACCTGACACTGATCCCTTATCTGAAAGCTGCAAAAGAATTAAAAACCAAACCCACCCAGCACAGTGTCCGGATGTTGAGTCAGGAGGGAGTGCATCCGGATGTGATCGTTTGCAGAACGGAGGAACCCCTTGGTCCGGAAATCAGGCGTAAGATTGCCCTTTTCTGTAACGTAAAAAAGGAGGCGGTAATTGAAGCAGCAGATGCACCTACCATTTATGAAGTGCCACTTGCCATGATGCGGGAGAAACTGGATCTGATCTGTCTGAAAAAAATGAATATCACCAATTATTCAGAACCTGAACTCAGTAAATGGAAGGAATTCCTCGATAAATTAAAGTATCCCAAAAGCAAGGTTACGATTGGACTGATCGGAAAATATATTGAATTGCAGGATGCCTACAAATCCATCCTGGAAGCATTTGTACATGCAGGAGCCATGAATGAATGCAAGGTGAATATTGTCAATGTACACAGTGAATTCATCACCGAAGAAAACGTGGTGGAGAAATTAAGTCACCTCGATGGCCTGCTGGTTGCTCCTGGTTTTGGACACCGCGGAATTGAAGGTAAAATCATTGCTGTAAAATACGCCCGCGAAAATCAGCTTCCATTTTTTGGCATTTGCCTGGGTATGCAGATGAGTGTGATTGAATATGCCCGCAATGTACTGGGTTGGTCAGACGCACATTCAACTGAAATGGATCCCAATACCAAACGTCCGGTTATTGACCTGATGGAAGCGCAAAAATCAGTTACTGCCAAAGGGGGAACAATGCGTGTAGGATCTTACCCCTGTCATATAACTCCCGGTACTCTGGCTCACCAGATCTATGGCAGTACGGAGATCGCCGAACGCCACCGGCATCGCTGGGAATTCAATAACCAGTACCTGGCAGACTTTGAAGCTGCAGGCCTGGTTGCGAGTGGTAAAAATCCGGAAAGCGGGCTGGTGGAAATCGTCGAGATTCCATCCCATCCGTTCTTTATCGGGGTTCAATACCACCCGGAACTGAAAAGTACAGTGGAAAATCCCCAACCCATTTTTGTTCATTTCGTCAAGGCCGCCAAGGAATTTGCGGAAAGAAAGGATGGCGTGAAAGTGCTTCAGGGCATGGAGTAGTCCTTTTCCCTATCTTCGCAGGTCTTAAAAATAGTTTGGATGCAAAGCATGGATCGTA
>CAZJNY010000030.1:0-24341 GCA_964547405.1 uncultured Flavihumibacter sp.
CATAACCAGCCATGTTCTGCCATCCAGTCGGCCACCCGCTCCATCCAGGTATCAGTATGCAGGTTCTGCTTGCGCATGCCGAATCCATGTCCACCGGTTTCATACATATGTAATTCAACAGGTTGTTTGGCTGCCAGCCATTTGTTGTAAATATCTACACTGTGAGGAGCGAGCCCGAGGTTATCGTTTGATGCGGCTATTACAAATGCCGGCATCGGAACAGCCGGTACTGTAGTTTTTCCAGGTAATCTGCCTGTATACGCATATACCGGAACGATAAAATCAGGACGATTTTTTTCTTCTGCATTGTAGGCAACAGACATCGTTACATTTCCTCCTGCGGAAAAACCCATGAAACCAATCCGGTTTTTTGCAATCTTGTACTCATCCGCATGTGCCCGAACATATTCCACAGCTTTCAGTCCGTCTTCCATGGTCATAGGCAGCACCGTTGCATAATCGTATTTATCTGCTCCATTTCCGGATATAGCTTTCCCCATTTCAATGGTTGGTTCATCCGTCAGACTTTTTACCAGGCGATATTTTAAAACAAAGGCTGTAATGCCTTTTGTATTTAACCATTTGGCAACGTCTATACCTTCGCTGTTGATAGAAAGTGCATGAAAACCACCACCCGGAGCAATGATGACCGCAGTATTGGTATTATTTCCTGCCGGTGCGGGGTAAACTGTTAAACTGGGTTCCGTTACATTATACACCACCGGTGTTTGCCAGGAACTTTTCTCGAGGTATTTCTCTTCCCAGTTCCAGCTTTCCGATCCGGGGGCTTTCCCATTGTATAATTTAATTACCTGTTGCGCATATCCAATAGTGTTAGTGCAGCCAAGGATCAACAGTAATCCAATCAATCGTTGCATAATGTTGCTGTATTTAGATACCTAAATATAATTCAAGTTGGCAAGTCTTCGGGTATCAATTCCTGCACTCGAAACGATAGGTACCTGATCCAATCCGAACCGGCAGATAGCCATCAACAGCTCCAAGAAGCTCGATGTCTGTCCGGCCTGCTACCGGTTTGCCGGATTCCAGCAATTTTTCTGCGGTAGTGGTTTTACAATAAACCGTGGCGCTGGAATTTGGTGGAACAACTATGTCCATTACCAGCAGTTCTCCCTCCTGTTTCCAGCCTGCAGCCAGTTTCCCATAAGCCGTCTGCAAACTGGCTTTGGCATGAGTCAGCTTGCCTCCCGGATGAGGATGAATGATAAATTGCTTAAAGCCCGGCTTCGAGGCATCGGCCCGGATTCCTGTGATATATTCATACATCCATTCGCCAATGGCGCCATAGGCGTAGTGATTAAAGGAATTCATTCCTGCATTCTGGAAACTGCTGTCTGGCTTTTGTCCGTCCCAGCGTTCCCAGATAGTAGTAGCTCCCATTTTGACGGGGTATAACCAGGAAGGATAGGTTTCCTGCAGCAATAAGGAATAAGCCAGCTCTTCATATCCAAATGCTGATAACACTTTACACAAATAAGGAGCACCAAGAAATCCTGTTGTAAGGTGGGTGCCATAAGACTTCACATTTTCTGCCAACCGGTCAGCAGCCTGCTGCCGCATCGACTCTGGTAACATGTCAAACTGAAGGGCCAGCACATAGGCCGTTTGCGAAGAAGATACCAGCCTTCCATTAGGGGTCAGGTATTCCTGCTGAAAAGCTTTTTTAATTTCGTTTACTAGTGACCGGTAGTTTGCGGCATCTTCCTTTTTTCCCAATACTTCCGCAGCCTGCATTGTCAGTTGTGTACTATAAGCATAAAAACATTGTGCAATCAGGTATTTGTCTGTAATGGCGGCACGGCCATCGGTATCATCATCCGGACGATAAAACAGCCAGTCGCCAAAATGGAAACCCGTATTCCACAAATTTTTATTGCTCTTACTGCTCATGAACTTAACCCATGCCTGCATGCTGGCATATTGTTCAGTGAGGGTACGCAGATCACCGTACACGACCCATTGCTGCCAGGGAATAATGGTTGCCGCATCCGCCCAGCCGGCAGAAGCAACTGCACCTTCGCCCAGCACATTGGGAATCACAAAGGGAACGGCTCCATTCGGCAACTGATCCAATGCGAGATCTTTCAACCATTTGGAAAAGAAAGCGCGCACATCAAAATTGAAGGTAGCCGTACGGTAAAAAGCCTGCGCATCGCCCGTCCAGCCCAGGCGTTCGTCGCGCTGCGGACAATCCGTAGGTACATCCAGAAAATTTCCCCGTTGGCCCCATTGAATATTCTTCTGCAATTGATTGATCAACGGATGCGAGGTTTCAAATTCCCCCGCTTTTTGCATATCGGAATACAGCACAAAGGCTGTATAATCAGCAGGATCCGGATCCTTTGTCAAACCCTCAATTTTTATATAACGAAAACCCTGAAAAGTAAAGCGCGGTTCAAATATTTCCTCTCCGGAACCGGACAAAACAAACTGATTCAACTGTTTGGCAGAACGCAGGTTTTCGGTATAGAAGTTTCCTTTTTTATCCAATACTTCCGCATGATAAAGGGAGATAGTATCGCCTTTATTTCCCCGAACTTTTACACGTACCCAGCCCACCATATTCTGACCGAAGTCCAGCACTTTTTCTCCTTTTGGTGTGGTGATAAATTTCACCGGCTGCAGCACTTCCCTTTTTTTGATTGGTTCATTCTGTGTAGCAACCAGGGGTTTGGTGTAGGCCGGCATAATTTTCACAGGAGACCAGTTGCTATCGTCAAATCCTGTAGCTGCCCATCCTTTAAGCATCCGGTTGTTATCAATTGTTTCCCCATGATAGATTTCCGAAGACCGAACCTCCGCCGTGGAGCTTTTCCATTTTTCATCGGACAATATCCAGTCAGTACTGCCATCATTGTAGGTAATTTTCAACTGGCATAGCAGGGCCAGTTCTTTGCCATAGAAATTATTTTGTCCGGCAAAACCGATATAACTTCTGTACCAGCCGCTTCCCAAACTTACCCCCGCTACATTTTCACCGGTCTGCAAAAGGCTGGCCACATCATAGACCTGATATTGCAGGCGTTTATCGTAGCTGGTCCAGCCGGGTGATAAATAAGCATCTCCGATTCGCTTACCATTCAACTGCGCTTCGTACATGCCAAGTGAAGTGATGTATAAATGAGCAGCGCTGATTTTTTTCTTTGGGGTTGTAAAGGAACGACGAAGAACAGGACTTGGCTTTCCCTCCTCTTCCTGCGCAACACCAATCCATTTAGCTTTCCAGAAATCCGGTTCAAAAGCACCGGTATGCCAATATGCCCAATCACTCCATTTTGTAGCCTTATTTTGCTGATCCCAAATTTTGACTCTCCAGTAATAGGTTTCTCCCGAATTTAATGCGGCTCCTTTGTAGGTGACCAATACCGAACTATCAGAACTTTGTTTACCGGATTCCCAAACCTGTCTGCCATTGGTACCCCCCTGGCGAACCTCCAACTGATAGGCAGTTTGACGGATCCCGCGTTGCGTTCCTGTTAATTGCCAGCTAAATCGTGGCTGCGGATGATCTATTCCCAACGGATTGATCAGACTTTCCGTAGTAAGATGTTTAAGCGTAATCTGGGCTGGCAGGGAGATGCAAAGCAGGAGCAGCAGGAAAATCCCGGATATTCTGGCAATCATATGCAATCGTAACTGTTTAGTTTGCCTAAATAACAGGTAAACTTGCGATTGACCATCCTGAGCTGTGCTGACTATGCTTATTTCTCCGACCAGTAATCCAACACCAGTACTTTATCAAGATGAGGTCGCAACACGGCTCCAAATGCCTTGTGTGCGGGATGGGGCAGGTATATTTCACGATCCTTTTCAGAGTTGAAAGTCAGAAAAAAGCAATGCGTGAAGCCCTGGCTCAGTCCCTCCGGACTGTTATTCGTGCCCCATTCGAATCCTTTTATTTCCGCGATTTTCGAAGGCAATGCACGAAATGCGTCTTCCACTTTTTTTATATCTGCCTCGCTGCTGCCGGCTTTAAATGAGAACAGCACCACATGGCGCAATTGCCTGTGATGCTGTTGATTCGTTTGTGCCTGTATGTTAGTATTGATCAAAACACCAATAATAAAAGGAAGTACTATTCTATACATAAATGATTAATTAGGCATAACTGATACTCACACCTCCATCTTTCTCATCTTTCAGTAAGATACCTAATTCCTGTAACTGGTTGCGGATTTTATCAGAAGTAGCGAAATCCTTTTTAGACTTGGCTTCTTTCCGGATATCGATCAGTAATTGCAGCACGCCATCCAGTTTGCCATCCTGAGCTGCGGCCGCCTGTTCATCCTGCAAACCAAAAATATCTTCCAGGTACACTTTAAACGACTGTTGCATTTTTTCAACCGTTGTCCTGGATAGTGCGTCCATCGCAATATGTTTATCTTTTATACCATTGATTACGGGTACGAGTTCGAACATATTAGCCAGCACTTTAGCCGTATTGAGGTCATCGCACATGAAGGCTTCAAATTCATCCAGCAATGAATTGGCCTTCGCATCCAGTTCCGCATCTCCGGCACTAGTACCGCCGGCAGACAAACTGCCCAGTACCTGGTAGGCATCCCATAAACGGCGCATGCCTTTCTGTGCGGCCTGCAGGGCTTCATTGCCGAAATCAAGTGTACTTCTGTAATGGGTTTGAAGAATGAAAAAACGAACCGTCATCGGATGATAGGCCTGTTCCAGCAATGGATGGGAGCCACTGAAGAGTTCCGTGAGTTTGATTACGTTATTGTAACTCTTGCCCATTTTCCGGCCATTAATGGTGATCATATTATTATGCATCCAGTAACGGGCAGGAACATGCTTGTTGCAGATAGTGCTCTGGGCGATTTCACTTTCATGGTGCGGAAACTGCAGGTCCATGCCACCTCCGTGAATATCAAACTCTTTACCGAGGTATTTGGTAGCCATGGCAGAGCACTCGATATGCCAGCCGGGGAAACCTTCTCCCCAGGGACTTGCCCATCGCATAATATGTTCGGGAGGTGCTGCTTTCCAGAGGGCGAAATCCTGTTTGTTCTGTTTTTCATCCTGGCCTTCCAGTTCACGGGTAGTTTCCAGTAAATCTTCCATTACCCGTCCGCTCAGTTTCCCATAGGGATATTGCTCTGCGTATTTTTTAACATCAAAATAAACAGATCCGTTGCGCTCATACGCGAAGCCTTCTTCCATGATCTTTTTAATCATTTCAATCTGCTCAACGATATGACCCGTGGCCGTTGGTTCTATGGAGGGGTCCAGTGTATTGAACTGTTTCATCGCCCAATGGAAAAGGTTGGTGTACTTGGTTACCAGTTCCATCGGTTCCAGTTTTTCAATCTGGGCTTTGGTAGAAATCTTGTCTTCAGCTTCCCGGCCTTCTTCCTCAAAATGGCCGGCATCAGTAATATTCCGCACATAGCGCACTTTATAGCCAAGATGAACCAGGTAGCGGTTCAATACATCAAAAGTGATATAAGGGCGTGCATGTCCCAGATGGCTTTCACCACTAACAGTAGGTCCGCAGACATACATTCCAACATAACCCGGCACGATGGGTTTAAAAACTTCTTTCTGTCTTGTGTACGAGTTATAAACTTTCAATTCAGCCATTATCTTATGGATTGCTTGCAAAAATAAAGGGATAACGAACGTATGGGGTAAAAGATTATATATTGGGAATTATTTCACTTTGATATGCCGGAAGTATCCTGGAGGCGAAAATCAGTAATCAGCGGGAAATGATCAGATAACTGAGGGTTCGGATTGCGGCATTGCACCAATTCAAAGGAAGGGTGAAGCAGGGTATAATCAATTCTCAAGGTGGGAGAAATGGATGAATAGGTACGCCCCACACCGAAGCCTTTTTTGGTAAAAGCATCCTGATAATTTCCTTTTATCCGGTTGTAGACATAGGAATGCGGCAGATCGTTGAAATCTCCCGAAATAATTGATGGATAGGGACTTTTATCAATTTCCTTACGTACTTTATTTGCCTGTTGTTCCCGAAATTCATAGGCCTGTTTAAACTTTCGGAATATCCCCACGGACTTGACAAAAGTGCTGTCATCACCTTTTTTGATGTCTTCTAAATTTTTAAACTCATCCGGGGAAAAGAGCAGCGATTGCAGGTGAGTGGTCATTACACGGACCATCTGTCCATTTATATTTAAATCCGCATAGATATAACTCTCATTTGCTTTCTTTTCTTTAGGTCCCTCAAACTTTCCACGGAAGGTCTTTTTAATGGGAAATTTGGAAAAGATCGCAACCCCATGTTCATAGACTTCTGGCCGGCGATGATCCATCGCATAATAGAAATACCGGAAACCCAGGCTATCGCGGAAAAAGGGAATATTTTCCGCAAATCGTTTGGGGTCGTTCGACTCAAAAAATTCCTGCATACAGAGGATATCCGGATCCTGAATACGGATATAGGCAAAAATCTGTTTTCGCAAGGTTCGGTTTTGTTTGTTCCGGGGGCGCATCTGTCCGAATCGCTCTACATTCCATTGCATAATCCTTATAACGCCCTCCTGTTTGGTAACCACAGAGGGGGCCATCAGGTGAAAAGCAAAAAACGCATTGATGGATTTCCAGCTTAGCAGCAATGTAAGCAATGGCAGGATAAACCATTTACTTCGAATCACAACCCAAAAAATCAACAATCCGATGAGGCCTGCGAGCAGAAAGGCATATCCTACCCCTAAGATTGCGATATACCAGTAGGTTGAGGGGGGCAAAAAAGAAGAGATACAAGCCAGTCCATAGAGCAGGCATAGTACCAGAGTCAGTGCCACCAACAGCTTTTTAGAAATACTGCGCAAAGGGAAAGGCATTTCCGAAATTACAATTCCTCTTCGTTTGCCGCCCTTTTCAGAATATCTTTTTCTTCATCGGTTAACATATGATACCCTTCCTGGTTGATCTTATCCAGAATCTGGTCGATCCGCTGCTGAGTTATATGCGGATATTTCTTAAAGGGAGCCTGTCCACTCACTTTATAGAAGAAGGTATCCTTTTTCTTCCTGGTTTTAAGAGCGGGTTTTTCCGGGTTGAAGAGGTTTTCAAACCAGTCAAAAAAACGGTTGATCCAGGCACTCCAGTCGCGGCCCCGCCGCATCTGATAGATAAACATAAAGCCGGTAGCACCACCCGCAATCTGTGCCAGGTAAATTTCTGGTGTAGAAACCGACATGCCTGCAAAATTCACGATGATGTATACCGCCGTGATAATCCACAAGGGGATTCCGCCATTAATCATTGGGAAGATCCGGTAATCCGGCGCTACCGAAGTGGTGGCCACGGCTACTGCAAGGATGGAAGCATTGGCGCCTATCAGTGCGATACCGGCCTGTTGCCCAACCGGATGGGGAACCAGTAAATGCGATACTACGAATACCAGTCCGCCTACCCAGCCCCCTAATAAATAGACAGGTACAAGTTTTCGGTTGCCGGTCATATCCTGCAGGATATAACCAAACATCCAGAGCCATAACATATTGGCAAGAATGTGAAAAACGTCGATATGCGTAAACATGTACGTGACTACTGTCCAGGGCCGTGTTGCGAGTTTTTCTATCGGGGCTGGCAGGGTAAACCAATCCAGTACGGTAGGTCCGAAAGAAGCCGTGTTTATCCCGCTCAGCTGATAGATTACATAAATAAATTTGAGCAGTACAAACAGTACTGCATTCACTACCACCAGGTTCACCAGTGCGTTCCCATCTGCTCCCAGCAGTATTCTTCGGCTGCTTTTTTGTTCCTGCAAATTCATCGGTTACCCCCTCTTAATAAAACGTATTACGATTTGTTTTGTTCCAGATCAGCACCAGAATAAAGCCTGCCAATGCTCCACCCAGGTGAGCCCAGTGGGCTACATTGTCGCCATCTACACGGGCAAACGCTCCGAAAAGATCCAGTGCCATGAAGCCTGGAATCAGGTATTTGGCTTTGATCGGAACCGGTATAAACATCAGCATCAGTTCGGTGTTGGGAAAAAGGTAAGCAAATGCGGCCATAATTCCCATGATCGCCCCCGAAGCGCCCACGGCCAGATCAAAATTCGGATCAATAAACAATTGTGCTACACCCGCAGCGATACCGCAAATGATATAAAAATTAAAAAAACGCTTGGCTCCCCATAAATTCTCCAGTATCGGACCAAAAATAAACAGCGAAAACATATTGAAAAATATATGCATTAAGCTGCCGTGTAAAAACATATAGGTTACCAGCTGCCATATCTTGAAAAATGGAGAACCCAGCGGAAACAGGGCCCCATACCGTTCCACCAGGAAGCCCTGGTCTTTAAAGAGGTATTGCGCTAAAAAGACCAGCACATTGGCTATAATAATATTCTTTACAATTGGTGTCATTTGCCTCATACTAGTATCTCCTTTTTAACTGAACTACGTTTTCAATATGATGGGTATGCGGAAACATATCCACCGGTTGAACTTTTGTTACACTGTATCCTTCATCCAGCAAACTCAGATCACGTGCCTGGGTGGCGGGATTACAACTCACATACACTACGGTAGGTGCTGCCATTTCCAGGATTTTTTGCACCAGTTTTTCATGCATTCCTGCCCTGGGAGGATCGGTTATGATTACGTCTGGCTGACCATGTGCCTGAAAAAAGGCATCGTTGCAAATATCCACTACATCACCGGCAAAAAAGGCAGCATGCTGGATCTGATTGAGTGCTGCGTTCTCTTTGGCATCCGCGATAGCATCCTCAATTACTTCAACGCCAATCACTTTTGCAGCCTTCCGGCTAACAAAAATGCCGATGCTGCCGGTACCGCAATACAGGTCATAAACAGTTTCTTTCCCGGATAGTTCAGCGAAATCCCGGGTGATCTGGTAGAGGCGTTCTCCCTGCCGGGTATTGGTCTGGAAAAAAGACTTCGGACTTATCTTGAACCGGAATTCTTCCAGTTGCTCCATCGCATACCCTTTGCCGTGGTACACGATCGGCTCCTGGTCATGCAGGCTGTCGTTGAATTTGGTATTGATGGTGTAGAGCAGGGTAGTAATACCGGGTACCTGTTTCAAAAGGTGATCCAGCAGGGCTTCGCGCTTTTTTTTCTCTTCCCGGCCGAATACCAGATTCACCATCACTTCTCCGGTAGTTAACACCCGGATCAGCAGGGTTCGCAAAAAGCCTTTGTGCTCCCGGATATCGTAATAATCCAGCTGGTTCGCAGCGGCATAGTCCCGGATGGTGTTCTTGATAGCATTCGTTGGCTCCGCCATCAGATGACAGGTATTGATATCGATCACCTTATCAAACAGTCTGGGAACATGAAAGCCCAGGGCATTTTCGGGCAGGATTTCTTCCTTTGTCCGGATTTCCTCCGCACTCAGGTAACGCCTGTTACTAGCCGTAAACTCCAGTTTATTCCGGTAATACCGGGTTTGATCACAGCCCAGAATGGGTGCGATTTCTGGGATTGCTACCTTTCCTATCCTCCGTAATTGTTGTTCAACCTCCTGCTGCTTATATAACAATTGCTTTTCATATGGCAACATCTGCCACTTGCATCCACCACAAATCCCAAAGTGTTCACAAAAGGGTTCTACCCGGTCGGGCGAGAAGCTGTGAAAATGCTCAGCCCGGCCTTCGGCCCAGTCTTTTTTGTTTTTACTGAGGCGTACATCCACTACATCGCCTGGAACAGCCCCTTCAATAAACACTACTTTACCCTCCACCCGGCTCAATGATTTCCCTCCGGCTGCATAGTCTTCAACTGTTAATTTTTCCAGTCGCAGGTTCTTTTTACGCATGCGGCAAAAGTAAACACAATATTATTGTGGCCAATTCGTGAAATTAGCAGTCAATGAAACCAATGAAAAACTGGATCCTGTGCGCTTGTCTTGGAATGTGCGGACAAGCATTTGCCCAATCGGGTACCACTGGTTATGAAATCAAGGTAAGTTTAAACGCCTTTCAGAACCAATACCTCTACCTCGCTTATCATTATGGTAAAACCAAAGCACTCGCAGATTCTGCCCTGGTGCAGGCTAATGGAACGGCTGTATTTAAAGGCAGTAAGCCCTTACCCGGTGGCATTTACCTGATGGTTTCTCCGAAAAAAGAATTTCTCTTTGAACTTTTGGTAGATAAGGAGCAGCGGTTTTCTGTTCAGGCTGATACGGCCCGCCTGCAGGAAATTAAATTTGCCGGCAGCAGCGATAACAATGAATTTCTGGCTTATACGGGTTTTATCCAGACAAGGGGTAAAGAGATTTTCGCCCTGCAAAAGCAACTGGCAGCAGCCCCCAACAAAAAGGATTCAGTGGCCCTGCAACAACAAATCGGTCAGTTAAACACAGCCATTCAGCAATACCGGGCAACTTATATTACCAAATCGCCCGATAATTTTTTAAGCGCCTTATTTGCCGCCCTTCAGGAGCCCGTTATTCCGCCGGCAGCCCAGCATCCGAAAGGAGTATATGATACCACCTGGGCCTATCAGTATTTTAAAGATCATTACTGGGATAATATCCGTTTCGACGACGAGCGACTGGTTCGCACCCCTTTCTTTGAAGGCCGACTGGAACGCTATTACCGTAACCTGGTTTCGCCTGAACCAGATTCCATAAAAAAAGAAATTGATCATATGCTGTTGTACGCACGCAGCAGTAAAGACATGTACCGGTTCCTGCTTACTCATTTTGTTCAGAAATATATCCAGCCGGAGTACATGGGCCAGGACGCCATATACGTACATCTTTTTGAAAAGTATATTAATGAAAAGCCGGAAGTCGACTGGTTCACGGAGAAATACCGGAAGCATATGACCGACCGGGCTTATTCCATGATGGCTAACCTGATAGGAAATCCGGCCTGGGACCTTCCCCTGGTTGACAGTACCGGCAAACTGCGACCCTTATACGAAGTAAAAGCCAGTTATACCGTGATCTGTTTCTGGGATCCTACCTGCGGACATTGTAAAGAACTGGTACCCAAACTGGATTCCATGTACCAGGCAAAATGGAAAAGCCAGGGCATCAAAATTTATGGTGTTATGACGGAAGGAGGAAAAGACAACTGGACAAAATTTATCAAAGAACATAAACTGAACGACTGGATACATGTGTACCAGACACCGGAACAGCGAAAAGAAGAACAGGATGCCGGCAAACCGAATTATCGCCAGTTGTACGATGTATATCAAACTCCTGTATTATACCTGCTGGATGATCAGAAACGAATCATTGCCAAAAAACTTACGTACCAGCAGCTGGATGAATTAATCACGATGAAACAACAAAAGCAAGCAGCCAAATGAGTTGGAAAAAATACCTGCCGCTTTGGATGCTGTTACTGTTGCTGTTACCAGCTGTCATTCATGCACAAACGCTATTCAGCTATGGTGGCAACAATGTTTCCAGGCAGGAGTTTCTGGATGCCTATTACAAAAATAACCCGGCTATAAAACCCAGTCGCCAGGACCTGGAAACCTACCTGGAACTCTATATCCGGTACCGGTTAAAAATTCAATGGGCTTACCAGGCGCAACTGGATACACTGCCTTCCGTGCAGCAGGAATGGGATCGTTTCCGGAACCAGGTAGCAGGCCAGTATGTAACGGACGACAGTACCGTTCAGGCACTCATCAGCGAGGCAAAGCAACGGTCCGCAACCAATCTTTTACTGTCTCATATTTATATAAATGCGGCTGATTCCATATCGGCAATCAATAAAATAAACGCGTTGACTGCGGCTTTAAAAAAGGGCGAGACCTTTGAAAAGCTGGCACTTATCTATAGCGAAGACCCGGCGGTTAAATTCAACAAAGGCCTGATTGGATGGATCAGTGCATTCACCCTGCCGTATGAACTGGAGCAGCTTGCCTATACTACACCGAAAAATCAGGTCAGTCCCGTTTATCGTTCGGCTATGGCCTATCATTTATTCAAAGTGCTGGACAGCCGCCCTGCCACAGGCAAAACAACCATTGCCCAATTGTTTCTGGAAGTTCCCGAAAACGAAGCGCAGCGGATTCAAAAAAAGGCAGATTCACTCTACAACCTACTGAAGTCCGGGGGCGATTTTGCACAACTCGTGTACCAGTTCAGTAATGATAACGCGACTTATCAAAAAGGTGGCGAACTGCCTCCTTTTGAAGCTGGTACCTATGATCCCGATTTCGAAGCAGAGGTAGCAAGCCTGAATGCACCTGGCGATATCAGTAAACCCTTCCGAAGCAAACAGGGATATCATATCATAAAATTAATAGCAAGGGAAGGGCTAGCCGATACCGCAAGAGAGGAATACGAGGAAGAAATAAGAAACCGGGTGCTGTCGTCTGACCGCTATAAACTGGCAAATGAAATAGCTTATCAGAAAGCAAAAAAACTAACCGGTTTAAAATGGGTACCGGTAACGGGTGCCAGAAATGCGACCACCACCATTGCAACCATTGGCAGGCGGCAGGTGACAGAAGGTGAATTCCAGTTGTTTAAACAGGACCAGTCGGGATTAAGACCTACTGGTGAACAACAGCCGGCTGATGCTATAGAACGAGAGCGTTTCATCCGGCAGCAGGTAATGCAGGAATACCTGCGCAACCTGGAAATCTATCGGCCTGATTTTGCTGCGCAGTTAAAAGAGTTTCGGGAAGGGACCCTGATATTCGAAGCAATGCAACAGCAGATTTGGGATAAAGCGGCCAGCGACGAAAAAGGATTATCCGCGTTTTTCGCTAAAAATGCGGGGAAGTATAAATGGAAAGAGAGTTTCAGGGGTGTACTGTTTACCTGTTCCGACCAGGCAACCGCCACTACAGTTTTTGAACAGCTCAAAACGCAGCCACAGAACTGGACTACCGTTACCACCCGTTTCAGCAATACCGTATTGGCCGATACGGGGCGGTACGAATATGATCAGTTGCCCTTCCAGCTTGATCCTGCCAAACTGGCCGGAGGAACGCTGAGCATACCGCAACCCATCGACAATTCGGAGCAATACGGATTCGTATACTGTATAGAAAAATTACCGGCTAATCTGCCCCGCGATTTTGAAACTGCAAGAGGGTATGTTCTAAATGATTATCAGTTACAACTGGAAGAAGACTGGATTAAGGAATTGAAAAAAACATATCCGGTAAAAATCAACCGCTCAGTTTTAAACAGTCTTAACAGGTAATGGCATGGTTTCTGCGTTTATGCGTTATCGTTAACTTTGACACCCAAAATCGATTACTAACATGAAGAAAATGATTTTAGTGATGGCCTTAGGAGCCATCGCAACCGTAGCGAATGCACAGGACAACAAATTTTATCTGAAAGGCGGTTATAACCTCGCCAATGTGTCCGTTTCCGGCGATGGCGCAGTGGATGACGCAAGAGCTTTGTCCAGTTTCCATGCAGGTTTAATGGTTGATCTCCCTATTGGCGCTGGCTTGCTTTCCCTTCAACCAGGTATACTTTATACCGGTAAGGGTACCAAGGTAGAAAATGGAAAAAGTACAGATGCCAGTTATTTCAGAGCTACGACCAACCCTCAGTACGTTGAAATTCCAGTGAATCTGGTTGTGAATTTGCCATTGGCAGACAAGGAATCCAAATTCTTTGTAGGCGCTGGTCCGTATGCAGCAATGGGCATTGGTGGTAAAAACAAAGTGGAAGGGAAAGTATTTGGAGTAGGATTTAAATCCGAAGATAAAATCGAATTCAGTAATGATGACCCCACCACTACCGGAACAGAAGAAGGTGCCGGAGTTGGTTATATGAAGCGTTTTGATTTTGGTGTAAACGGAACAGCCGGATTCGCATTTAAAAACGTATTGCTGTCCATCAACTATGGACATGGCCTTACCAAAGTGAATTCCGGAGGCGACAATGAAGCAGATGACAAACTGAAAAACCGTGTCTGGAGTTTGTCTTTAGGGATAAGCCTGTAAGGAAGTGAAATGTGAGATGTGAAACGTGAAAAGAAGAAGTTTTTCTTCCGTCTCACATCTCACGTCTCACATCTCACTTTATACGATTTCTTTCACCACATTCCATATCACCCTGGGTTTGCCAAGGGTATAATAATGCAGGACAGGTACACCTGCTTTTTTCAATTCACGGCTTTGGTTAATCAGCCATTCGGTACCCACCAGCTCAACATCTGCATCCGTTTTACACTTCATGATTTCTGCTGATAGTTCATCCGGCAGGTCTACATGAAAAGTCCGGGGCAGAATGGTCATCTGCTTTTTATTGGTAATCGGTTTGAGCCCCGGAATGATTGGGACATTGATCCCGGCAGCGCGGCAATTCTGTACGAAATCGAAATACTTCTGATTGTCCCAAAACATCTGGGTAACCACATATTCCGCACCCGCATCCACTTTTGCTTTCAGGTAAGCGAGATCGGTTGCTTTATTCGGTGCTTCAAAATGTTTTTCAGGGTATCCGGCTACACCAACACAAAAGGTTCCCTTACCCGGATCTTTTACTTCTTCTTCGAGATAAATGCCATGATTCAGATCGATCACCTGTTTCAACAGATCGATCGCATATCTGTTTCCACCTGGTTCGGGCTCGAAAAAGGTTTCATTCTTGGCGGCATCACCTCTTAATACCAGCACATTATCGATACCCAGAAAAGCGAGATCGATCAGGGCGTTCTCCGTTTCTTCTTTGGTAAAACCTCCGCAAATCAGATGCGGAACCGGGTCTACTTTATAGTGTTGCATGATAGCAGCACAGATACCTACTGTACCCGGGCGTTTTCTTACTTCAATTTTATTGAAACTACCATCCGCCTGCTTTTTGAACATGGTTTCACTACGGTGGTAGGTGACATTTATAAAAGAGGGCTTGAATTCCATCAACGGATCAAGGTGGTTGTAAATAGCACTGATACCCTTGCCTTTTAACGGCGGTAACACCTCAAAGGATATCAATGTATCGGAGGCCTGTTGTATATGTTCGATTACCTTCATGATTTGGCTTGCCTGTTAATAAACTATCTGCAAACTTAGGATGCCGTTAGGATATAACAAGGTATTTTTGCCAAAAGCAGGATTCCTTGAGTTTAGAAATCACCACCAATGAACTGGTAAAACGGTATGCCAGCCGAACTGTTGTCAACCATGTATCTGTGTCCGTTAAACAGGGCGAAATAGTAGGATTACTGGGACCAAACGGTGCCGGTAAGACCACCACATTTTATATGGTAGTGGGCTTGATCAAGCCCGACGAGGGTCGGGTATACCTCGACAAAAAGGACATTACCGAACTGCCGATGTATAAAAGAGCCCAATTGGGAATTGGCTATCTGCCACAGGAAGCCTCCGTATTCCGCTCGCTGACCGTGGAAGATAATATCCGCTCTGTGCTTGAAATGACAAAACTTACCCGGCAGCAGCAAAAATCGAAGCTGGAAGAATTACTCGATGAATTCAGGCTGCATCATGTTCGAAAAAACAATGGCGACAGTTTGAGCGGGGGTGAACGAAGAAGAACGGAGATCGCCCGGGCACTGGCTGTGGATCCCAAATTCATTCTGCTCGATGAGCCTTTTGCAGGGGTTGACCCCATCGCAGTGGAAGATATACAGACCGTCGTAGCCCGCCTGAAATATAAAAATATAGGTATCCTTATCACGGATCACAACGTAAATGAGACCCTTTCAATTTGTGATCGCGCCTACCTGCTCATTGACGGAAAGATTTTCAAACATGGCACGGCGGAAGAGCTGGCTGAGGACGAACAGGTGCGCCGCCTGTACCTCGGACGTAACTTCGAGCTTAAAAGAAAAGACTATCTGCATGAAGAAGTGATGAAGGGGATCAGCGATTTACCCCAGTATGAAGACTAATTTTCGTATTTTGCCGCCAGCAGTATGAAACTAATCTCGCCAGCCATATCGAGACTAGCCAGGTTGAGGCTCTGGCAAATTGAGCAGTGGGTAACCAATCCGGTAGCCGCTCAACGTGAAGTATTACAGGAACTGGTAACCTCCGCACAATACACTGAAATCGGCCGCCAGTATGGATTCAACCGCCTTTTTACCGTGCGTGAATTCAAACGAACTGTTCCCGTTCACGAATATGAAGACCTGAAACCCTTCATTGAACGTATGCTGCAGGGGGAAGAAAACCTGCTCTGGAATACACCCATCCGGTGGTTTGCCAAAAGCAGTGGCACCACCAGCGAAAAAAGCAAATTCATTCCGGTAAGCGACGAGAGCCTGGAAGAAAACCACTACCAGGGCGCTAAAGACGTGCTTACGCTCTTTTACGGAACCAACCCGGATTCTGATTTATTGAGTGGTAAAGGCCTGGTAATTGGGGGATCCCACCAGGTGAGTCAGGCCACTGAAGAAATTAGTTATGGCGATTTAAGTGCGGTACTGTTGCAGAACTCTCCTTTCTGGGGCCATTGGTTGCGAACACCCGATCTGTCTATTGCGCTGATGGATGAATGGGAGCATAAGATTGAACAACTGGCGCTTTCTACCATTCCCGAAAATGTTACGTCGATTTCAGGCGTGCCCACCTGGACGCTGGTGCTCATGAAGCGAATCCTTGAAATGACCGGCAAATCCTGTATCGCTGAAGTATGGCCGAACCTGGAATTGTATATGCATGGGGGCGTTTCGTTTGTGCCATACCGGGAGCAATTCCGGCAACTGATCGGTAAAGACATTCAATACCTGGAAATGTACAATGCCAGTGAAGGTTTTTTTGCCGCACAGGATAGTCCGGATGCTGACGGGATGCTGCTTTTTACCCGGCATGGCATCTTTTATGAATTCATGCCCATTGAAGAATATGGCAAAAAATTTCCGCATACTGTCGGTTTGAATAAAGTTGAACTGGGCAAACAATACGCACCGGTTATTAGTACCACAGGCGGACTCTGGCGATATATTATTGGTGACACTATTCAATTCAGTTCACTTGCACCTTACCGGATAAAGGTGAGCGGAAGACTCAAACATTTTATGAATGCTTTTGGGGAAGAAGTGATCGTTGATAATACCGACAAAGCCATAACCATTGCCTGTGAAAAAACAGGTTCCGCGGTGAATGATTATACGGCAGCCCCGATTTACTTCAGTCAGCATGGAAATGGTGCACATGAATGGCTGGTTGAATTTGAAAAGGAACCGGCTGAGCTGGCGCTGTTTGCTTACGAGCTTGATACAGCACTTAAAAATCTCAACAGCGATTACGAAGCAAAACGCCAAAAAGATATCGCACTCCGGATGCCCGTAGTACGATCAGTTAAAAAAGGGTTGTTCAATGAATGGCTCCGGTCAAAAGGAAAGCTGGGCGGTCAGCATAAAGTACCGCGACTCAGTAACGACCGCACCATCCTGGATTCAATCATCAATTTTTTGTAGATCCCCGCCAATTTTCATCTCTTACATGATTAAAGGAGGAATAGAGCACCGGTTATCAGGAACTGTTAATCCATAAAATTTTCTGGCGTACCGGACCATCGATTTAAAACCAATCATTTTGATAAAACTGACTAAATTCACAGCTAATTTTTAGACGAATGAAACTTCTGGAGAATAAGATCGCAATTGTTACCGGTGCGGCCCGGGGAATTGGTGAAGCCATCGCCCTGAAATTAGCCGAACAGGGTGCCCATATCGCCTTTACCTATGTAAGTGAAAGCAGTGCTGAAAAAGCTGCTGCTTTGGAACAGAAATTAGCCGGGTTAGGCGTGAAAGCGAAAGCCTACCGCAGCAATGCAGGCGTTTTCGAAGAGTGTGAATCACTGGTAAATAACGTGATAGCGGAATTTGGCGGAATAGACGTATGCGTCAATAATGCCGGCATTTCAAAAGATAACCTCTTGCTTAGAATGACGCCTGATCAATGGGATGATGTGATGAATACCAACCTGAAATCGGTTTATAACATGACCAAACAGGTAATTCGTCCAATGATGAAAGCAAAATCAGGCAGCATCATTAATATGAGCTCCATTATCGGCATGAAGGGAAATGCCGGACAGTCCAGTTATGCCGCCTCCAAAGCCGGTATCATCGGATTTACCAAATCAATTGCCCAGGAATTGGGGAGTCGCAATATTCGCTGTAATGCCATCGCTCCGGGTTTTGTGGAAACGGACATGACACATTATCTGAAGGAAGGTAGTGGGGCGGATGAATACAAGAAACAAATACCGCTTGGCCGGTTTGGCGCTGCGGAAGAAATTGCCAATGTTACACTGTTCCTGGCCAGCCCGATGAGCTCCTATGTAACCGGCCAGGTGATCAGCGTCTGTGGCGGACTTTATCAATAAATTATTTCACCGGTCGGGTGCCACCCGACCGGTGGCACCCGACCGGTAAAGTAAACCGGGGACTGATTTAAGCTGATAGCCCTCTTGTTGTAACCAATCGATCAGTTCTTCCAAACGATTCCAGGAGGGATCCGGTCTTCCCGGACCCGTTCCGATATGCAACAGCAACAAAAATCCGTTCAGGCCGGATCTGGCTTCGCGGTCTTTTATTGAACTAAAAATAGCTTCGGTACTGCGGTAGTTTTTATCCTGCACCCGTGTATAGTCTGCCTGGCTAAGAGTGCCAGAGGTATTATTTACCAGGTACCGGCCCAGTTGATTCGTCCACCATACAATGCTGTCATTATACCATTCATAGGAGGGCATGAAATAAACAGATTGGTTGGGGTCAATGCCAACCGCCTGCATTGCTATCTCATTATTACGCATATCATTCTGAAATTCTGATTTGGAAACCAGCAGACTGTCGCGGTTTGTCCAGCTGCAACACAACAGGTGTTTATCTCCATGACCACCCAGATAATGACCATCCTTTTTTAGTTGCCGAATCAATTTTCTGAATTTCGGATTCCGGTAAAAATCGCCGGTAAAGAAAAAAGAAGCCTTCACCTCTTTCTTTCTTAATACCCTCCGGATCGCTGCTCCACCTTCCCCAAATTCATGCCCGGTAAACACCAGGGCCAGCTCCTTACGGGTGCTGTCACCTCTTGTTATTTCACCCGACCGGTGCCACCCGACCGGTGGCACCGGTCGGGTGGCACCGGTCGGGTGGAGGAGAATTTCTCCGATTTCCCGGAAGAAGGGGAAGCCAATGGAGTCGTATTCGTAGCGGTTATCGTTCAGGATCCCATCGCTGTTTACATAAATGACACCACTGAGCATAAGCTCCCGGTTGGCAGATTTATCAACAATGTATGCCACATCAATCAGGTACCCATAAGACCATCCGGTTTTGTTAAAGATGCGGATATGATCCGGCACCTTTTTTTTCCCATCCCGGTACAAAAAGAATTTGGAATAACTATCAAAAAACTCCGTTGTATCAAAAACAGGGAAAGCCGATTCCGAAGGCAGGTCAGAGATGGCCGCCAGCAGCAGCTCCCGTGAGTCAACGGACAGCCGGAAACGCTGGCGCTCCGGAACACTTGAAGGAAAGAGGAAAGCCTGCAGCAGTTGTTGCATATCCCGCAACGGTATCCGGTTATGCGTAGTAAAATTAAAGGGTTCCCGGATAAGTGAATCTGACCAATTGTAGTGTGCATCACCAACAAGGATCTTTTTACTGAAATCAAAATGGAAAGCGCTTTTCCTGGCAGGTAGCTGAAGCAGTTGCCGACCATCCGGTGCAAGCAGAGTAACCGGCGCTGTCAGCCGATGCTGCTCCGGACTCATTGCCATAAACCGACGGGTAATACGACTACCGCTATAGCCCATTTCCTGTAACCGGAGGTTAATTGCCTCCTGCCCCAGTACCTGGAATAATTTGTTATACGCGTCATTATCACTGACAATTAATGCCTTTCGAATCAGTTCGAGAAAAGATTCCGGTGCGGTAGTATCGGTTTTAACCAGGGTAAGCGGATTGATTCCGAAGGATCGGAGAGAATCCATTTTTTCAAGCACCATCATCGCCACCGGAAACTTAACCATTGATGCCGGATTAAAGTAAAGCGAATCCACCACATTCAGATACTGGTGATGGAAAACCGGATTTTGTTGAGCATCCCTCTTAATCTCTGTATAAATAAGCTGATACTGATAGATCTCCGGGTGATCCAATACCTGTTTCAGTCCCGGACTTGCAACGGCACGAATCCGTTGTTCCAGTGCCGCATCATGCAAGCGATGCTGGGCATTTAGTTCCTTCCCCAACAATCCTGCCCAAACTAGAAACAACATCCGGTAATTGAAGAGATTCATGTAATTCAAGAGTTGATTAAACGGAAGATAATTATTCCTGTTATTTTTGATCCTTTCTAAGCTTGCTAAAACAGTACACATGAAATTGGTTTCTTATTTGGTGGACGGACATGATCAGCTCGGATTATATGTAGATGGCTATATCTATGCAATGGATACGCTCCATCCGGAGTTACCCGGTTCCATGAGCATGTTCCTGCAATATTGGGAAGACTCATATCCGCTTGCCCTTAAGGGGGAAAAAATGATACAATCCGGACAAATTTCCAAAGAGCGTGCGATTCCTCATGATGCAGCTTATCTGCTGGCACCGGTTCCCTTTCCAACCAGTTGCAGAGATGGCTATGCCTTCCGCCAGCATGTGGCTTCTGCGCGAAGAAATCGCAACGCACCCATGATTCCTGAATTTGATCAATACCCGATTTTCTATTTCACCAACCATACAAGCATCCAGGGACCGGGAGAAATTGTTTGTATGCCGGATCATTTTGAACAATTGGATTTCGAACTGGAGGCAGCAATCGTAATAAGCAAAGCCGGAAGAAATATCAAAGCGGAAGAAGCGGATCAATACATCGCCGGACTCATGATCATGAATGATATGAGTGCACGTCGCCTGCAAATGGAAGAAATGTTACTTAACCTGGGGCCTGCCAAAGGAAAAGATTTTTCTACAGTGATCGGTCCCTGGCTGGTTACACTGGATGAACTGGAACCCTATGAAATTCCGGCCAAACCCGGACATACCGGCAAGAACTGGAACCTGCGCATGCAATGTCATGTAAATGGAATTCAGGTGAGCGATGGAAACCTGGGTGATATGGACTGGACTTTTGCTGAAATCATCGAACGTTGTTCCTATGGTGTGACCTTACACCCCGGTGATGTGATCGGCAGCGGAACCGTTGGAACGGGTTGTTTCCTGGAGTTAAACGGAACCGGTAAACTCAATGATCCCAATTATGTGGCACAGTGGCTCAACGATGGCGATAAAGTAGAATTAACGATCGACCAGCTTGGTGTATTGAGCAATACCATCGTTGCAGAACCAACTGATTATTCCATCCTGGCAAGAAAAAAATCCGGTCATGCAGATTGATTTCAGCACACTGACACCTCCGCAGAAACAGCAATGGCTGCAACATGCTATCGGGCCCCGGCCGATTTGTTTTGCTTCCACCATCAGTGCCTCAGGTGAAATAAACCTGAGCCCCTTTTCTTTTTTCAATATGTTTTCTTCCAATCCGCCGATACTGATCTTTTCTCCATCGAGGCGGGTGCGTGATACTACCACCAAACATACCCTTCAGAATGTGCTGGAAGTACCGGAGGTAGTGATCAATATTGTAGACTACGACATGGTACAGCAGATGTCGCTCGCAAGCTGTGAATATCCAAAAGGAATCAATGAATTTATCAAGGCAGGGTTCACAGAAGAACCATCCGTTCTGGTAAAACCTCCGCGGGTAAAAGAAAGCAAGGTTCAACTGGAATGTACTGTTCTCGAAACCAGGGAACTGGGTACAGAAGGTGGTGCCGGATGCCTGGTCATCTGTGAAGTACTTCGTATGCACGTATCCGATAGTATCCTCAATGAAGCAGGCACCATGATCGATCAGCGTAAGCTGGAACTGACAGCCCGCCTGGGGGGCAACTGGTATTGCAAGGTGGACGCTTCCAATTTATTCGAAGTGGAGAAACCCAATACCGAATTGGGCATTGGCGTGGATGCACTGCCGGCGCCTATTCGAAACAGTTCTATTTTAACCGGCAATAATCTTGGACAACTGGCCAACGTTAGAGTCATTCCGGATGTGGACCCCAGTTTTCATGACGACCGGCTGAAAAATATTTTTCAGTATTATGCTGTTACGCCGGAAGAAATGGAATTGGAACTTCACCGGTATGCCAAAGAATTACTGGACCGGCAAGATATTGCAGCAGCCTGGCAGGTACTGCTTGCACTGAATTAGAACAGTTTACCCGAGATTGGGTTAACCGATCATTAAATCCGGATAAAGCAATTCCAGCGCAACTCCTCTTGACGGATAATTATCCATCATATACCCAAGCATGTCCGGGATATTATTCCGGTATTGCAAAGAGACGGGCTGTCCTGTTCCGATCCATTGTAAAAAAACAGCAGGAAAGGAACCATCAATTTTTTTCACCACAGGAACCCCCAATTCTTCCAGCGCGGCTGCATTGCAACGTTGTTCATATTGCCCCTGTATGGGCACCACCATCAGTTTTTTTGCAAGGTGCAATACTTCGGCAGGTGTTTCGAATCCGGCACCGGTAATCACGCCAAATGAATTAATCAGACTTTCATTAAAGAGGCGTTGATTTACAGGAATCAGTTTCACATTCTTGTGTTCTTCCGGTTGGCTCACCTGTTTTGAAAATACCTCAAACCGAAAAGCAGGAAGCTGTTGCAGAACCGGTAAGAGTGTTTGATCACTATAAGCGGAGAGGTAAACAGTAATATGTCCTTTGTTACTGGGGTTGGCCTGCAGTATTTCTCTTTTGATGACAGGCTCAAAAATAAAGTCATCGTATTTTTTAAAATGCAGCCCAATATATTGCGATGCCTTTGCATAATTTTTCAGAATCCATTCCCCAACCATTTCCTGCTGATCCGGCCGCGGAACCAGATCCGACTGAAATGACGCCTGGTGTCCAAGGTTAACAGAGGGGATTTTTTTGTACCGGCAGGCCATTGCAGTGATGGATTCAAAATCATTGATCACCACATCGTATTTTTCAACCGGTAGTTCCCGCACCTCTTTCCATAAGCGAACCGGATTCAATTGTGAGGCAATGCGGTTGTATTGTAATCCTCCACTCGTATTATAGAACAGGCTCAGTCCTTTGCTTCTGAACCGTACCGGCAATTCATTTTGTAACTGGGCATTGGCACCACTCAGAAACAGATCCACTTTTCCATAGCGCTGCAGGTAGGGCAATAATTGAACAGCCCGGCTGATATGCCCGTTTCCGGTTGCCTGTACTGCGTAAAATATTTTCATCTTGATAGTTTATTCGGCATTAAATAGCGAGCGACTGCACATAAAAATTCACTTCGTCAGTCACTACATTCAGCTCCGTTTTTTCAATTTCCAGTTTACTGTTGGCAAACATTTTTGCATCGTAGGTATAGATATGCCAGTCGTTCTGATAAAACTCCAGGGATGTCATATGTTCCACCCAATCGCCGCTGTTCAGGTACATGACTTTACCATCAGCAGTTTCCACCATGCGTTTTTGCGGTTGGTGGATATGGCCGCAGATGACATAATCATACTTTTTTTCAATTGCGATCTCGGCGGCGGTCATTTCAAAGTCGTTGATCCGGATCACTGCTTTATTCACACCAGCCATGATGGATTTGGATAAACTCACGCGTTCCCGCCCCAATACCTTCATCACCGAATTGATTCCACGATTCAGCAACATCAGAAACCCATATCCATTACTTCCCAGTTTGGCCCAGAATTTCGCAGCGCCACGCGTTGTGTTATCGAATACATCTCCATGAAAAATCCAGGTCATTTTGGAATTGATTTCGATTACCAGCTTATCAGTAAGTTGAAAATTGCCCATTTCAATTCCGGAATAACGGCGCATGATCTCATCGTGATTGCCGGTTATATATATCACCCGCGTGCCTTTCGCCATCATGCAGAAAATTTCCTTCACCACCGCCATATGGCTGGCCGGGAAATAATGTTTGCTGAACTGCCAGGCATCAATGATATCACCGTTCAGGATCAGGATCTGGGGAGCAATACTTTTAAGATAGTTGAGCACTTCCTTTGCTTTGGCTCCGTAAGTGCCCAGGTGGAGATCGGATAATATGGCTACATCAAGGGGACGTTTTTCCATAATGGGTTGTTTTTCGAAATTCCCGAAAGCATATTACCCCCGTGTGAACCATGTATTAAAGAATTGTAATGTCTGGCTTTGCAGTGGATGCGTTATTTTTGCGCTTCAAATTTTGGCAGCATGCATTTATCTGAACAAGAACTGATCCGGAGAGAGAAATTGAACCAGTTGCAGGAACTGGGCATTGACCCCTATCCTGCGCCCCTTTACCCTGTCAATACCAACGCCGCATATATTAAAAGTCATTATAAAGGCGAAGAGAA
>CAZJNY010000031.1:0-11607 GCA_964547405.1 uncultured Flavihumibacter sp.
AGAAATTTCCCGATGGTTTTATTCGGGCCTGCAAAGATAGGCAAAATCCGCTTCCGACAGCCTTTCCAGCCTATTTTTTAACGATGTTCCGGGCTGCCAGCCAGCCACTTGTCCAGGCATGCTGAAAATTAAATCCACCGGTAATTCCATCTACGTCCAATACTTCTCCGGCAAAGTATAATCCGGGATGCAGCCGGCTTTCCATAGTGGCGGGATCCACCTCGGAGAGACTAATACCGCCAGCTGTCACAAACTCCTCCTTGAACGTGGTTTTCCCTTTTATTTCCAGTTCCATGGCTGCCAATAGTTTTACGAGTTTATTCTGTTCCCGGCCCGGCAATTCTCCCCATTTTGTATCCAGCCCTGCCCCTGCTTCCGCCAGGATCCATTCCCAGAATCGTTGAGGCAATCCAAATGGATTCCGGTTCTGAATTTTTAAGGCCCCCTTTTCATTCCGGAACTGCCGTATGAACTCCAGCAGGGATTGTTCGTGATAAGCAGGTACCCAGTTGATCAGTACCTTGAACTGCCAGTCAGTTTCCGCCAGTAACCGCGCACCCCAGGCGCTGAGTCGCAGTATAGCCGGACCACTCAATCCCCAGTGCGTGATCAGTACCGGTCCCTTTTCCTGGAGTTTCGAACCCGTAATTTTTACCAGCGCCGGATCTACCACAACTCCCATCAGCTCACGGATCGGATGCCCTGGCAAATTGAAGGTAAATAAAGAGGGAACGGGCTCCTGAATGGTATGTCCTGCAGCGCGGAGCCAGTCGAATTGCGTCCCCTTCGGATAGCCACCGGTTGCCACACATACCCAGTCGGCAATCAGATCACCAGAACTGGTCTTTATCCGCCATTGCATACCTGCTTTTTCCAGGCTTTTTACTTCCTGGTTCATACGGATCTCCACCCCTGTTTTATCGGCTTCCCGCAACAGGCAGTCAATAATGGAGGCAGAATCATTGGTGGTTGGAAACATTCTTCCATCTGCTTCCACTTTAAGCGGAACCCCTCTTTCTTCAAACCACCGGATTGTATCTGACGGATTAAAATATCCAAAGCTTTTTTTTACAAACTGCTCTCCCCTTGGGTAGCGTTTGGACAATGCAGGTACTTCAAAACAGGCATGGGTTACATTACAGCGGCCGCCACCGCTGATCCGTACTTTGGCCAGCAGTTTGGAAGATTTTTCCAGAATAAGCACACGCAGAGCAGAATCCTTTGCTGCGGCATTCACAGCGCAGAAAAATCCGGCTGCTCCCCCACCTATCACTACCAGGGTTTTTGTTTTCATTCCGGCAAAAATAGGTATATCCTATGCTTCAGTTCGGTTGAAATAGCCGGTTGTCCGGATAAAAGGAATCATAGAAAAACAAGGCTCTTAATTGCGGCAGCCGGATTCTGTCGATCGGTTCAGGCATCAGGTCTTCCACCAGGAAGCGCAGCATTTCACGCCAGCTCGTATCCTCGCGGAACACGATATCGATGGCATTCTGATCCAATAGCTCAAGCAATTTTTCTACCTGTTCGGCGCAGTCGGTTTCCGTGGTTATTGTATCCAGCAGTGGCAATTCTGGTTTACCGATGAATTGGTACACGGTTGTTTTCTCCAGGGGATACATCGATTCAATGGTTAGTACCAGTTGAAGGAAAGCGTGTTCCATTTCCGGACTGGCATCTGTATCAATATGAACGACTGCGCCCGTTTCTGCCAGAAGCCGCAATTTCAGTAGTTCATTTTCCAGTTTTAATTCTTGGTCCTTTTTCATTTTCCCTGTTTTGATGATGATTGTTGCACAGCTGTAAACATGGGAAATAAAAAAAACCTGGTCAGGAGTGAAACCACCCATTCTAACCAGGTTAAAAAACGTGCTGAACTACTCAGCCCTTTATAAACAGATTACTATTTGCTTTTTCAGCCGCTTCGATTTCATCAAAACTGGATAAAATATCCGCCTTACCTCTGCGAATGCAGATGGTGTGTTCAAAATGTGCGGCAGGGAGTCCGTCTTTTGTTTTTACGGTCCAGCCGTCATCATCATACCACACTTCTTTTACACCCATATTAATCATCGGCTCAATGGCAATCACAAGGCCATCTTTGAGTTTGGCACCACTTCCTCTTTTACCGTAATTAGGCACCTGCGGCTCTTCATGCAGATGTCTGCCAAGGCCATGTCCTACCAGTTCACGGACCACCCCATATTTGAATTTCTTTTCCGCATACTCCTGTATAGCAAATGAAATATCTCCTACCCTGTTTCCAGCCACGGCTTTTTCAATGCCCAGATACAGTGATGTTTTTGTTACTTCCAGCAACTGGCTGACTTCCTCCGTAATTGTACCTAACGCAAAGGTATAAGCGCTGTCGCCATGAAATCCGTTTTTATACGCACCCACATCAACGGAAACAATATCACCTTCACGAAGCGGACGGTCGTTGGGAAAGCCATGTACTACCGCGTCGTTCACACTGATACAGCAGGTAAAGGGAAAGCCTTTATAATTTTTAAACGAGGGAACGGCGCCATGATCGCGGATAAAAGTTTCTGCCAATTCATCAATCTGGAGAGTTGTCATACCCGGTTTGAGAACACTGGCAACTTGTGCAAGAGTTTTGCTTACCAGCAAACTGCTTTCACGGATCAGTTCAACTTCCGCACTGGTTTTGTAATAAATCATGAGTTAAAAAAAATTCCCGGCAAAGGTAATCCATTGCCGGGAGTTATAAAGCGTTAGTCTTGGTCTGATTAAATCGTAGTGGTGCTAACTGCCTGGCGCCCCTGGATTCGCCCGCTTTTCATCAGGCCATCGTATTGACGCATGAGCAATTGAGTTTCGATTTGCTGCAGGGTATCCAGTACCACACCCACCATGATCAGCAGCGAAGTGCCACCAAAGAAGGAAGCAAATCCCTGGGTAATTCCCAATCGTTGCGCAAAGCCGGGCAGAATACCAACAATCGCCAGCAGTACGGCTCCTGGTAAGGTAATTCTATCCATAACAGCTCCTATGTAGTCAGCCGTTTCCTGTCCCGGTTTAACACCTGGAATGAATCCATTATTACGTTTCAGGTCTTCTGCAATTTGCTTGGGATTAAAGATCAATGCTGTGTACAGGAAGGTAAATCCGATTACGATTACTGCATAAATCACCATATGCCAGGCATCGCGCGGATCAGAAAAAATACGTGCAATTCCCTGTCCGGATTCAAAACTGGTATAGGAGAATAAGGTAGGCAGAAACATAATGGCCTGAGCAAAGATGATCGGCATAACACCTGCTCCGTTCACTTTCAATGGAAGGAACTGGCGCGCACCGCCAAACTGCTTATTACCGATGATTTGTTTGGCATATTGCACAGGTATTTTACGAACACCCTGTACCAATACAATCAATCCCATGATAATGGCAATGAGTACGGCAATTTCTATAACGAATACCAGCAATCCACCGCTGCCGCGGTTACTTTTTGCCGCCCATTCCTGGATAGCTGATTGCGGCAGACGTGCCAGGATACCCACCATGATAATGAGTGACGTACCGTTACCAAGTCCTTTATCCGTGATTTTCTCACCGAGCCACATAACAAACAGGGTACCTGCTGTCAGTACTACGGTAGTAGATAACCAGAAATAGGGCGCGTAGGAAGAAAGCATGGCGGCACCGTTAACCTGATTCAGGTAGGCAACATAAGCGCCGGCCTGAACAGCTGTTACAGCTACGGTGAGGTAACGGGTCCATTGATTGATCTTCTTACGTCCGCTTTCTCCTTCCTTCTGAATCTTCTGCATTTTAGGGACCAGAATGGTCATAAGCTGCATAAAGATGGAAGCAGAGATATAGGGCATGATACCCAAAGCAAAAATGGAAGCCTGAGAAAAGGCACCACCTGCAAAGGCATCAATCAATCCGAGTGCACCGGATTTGGCAGTTTCGGTATCAATTTTATTAGGATCCAGACCGGGTAACACGATATGTGCACCGATCCTGTAAATTAGAATAAGCAGCAGTGTGGTTATGATCTTACTTCTTAACTCTTCAATGCTCCAGATATTCTTCAGCGTCTGAATTAATTTCTTCACGGATTTCTGAAATTTAAGTGAGCCTCCAATAAAAAAAGGACGCATTTTTCCAATGCGTCCGGCAAGATAAAGAAAATTACTTTACAATTTCAATAGTTCCGCCCACCGCTTCGATAGCTGATTTCGCCTTGTCACTGGCAGCGTTTACTTTGAAGTTCAGTTTGGCTTTTAACTCACCAGTACCCAGAATCTTAACCTGGTCTGTATGACCAATCAGGCCGTTGATATACAAAGTTTCCAGGCTGAATTCAGTCAGGTTGTATTTTTCTGCCAGCTGATCAATTTGTCCCAGGTTGAACACTTTGAATTCAATACGGTGAATATTGGTAAATCCACGCTTTGGTACACGACGCTGAATAGGCATCTGACCACCTTCGTGTGCACGCTTGGATTTATAACCTGCGCGGCTTTGACCACCCTTATTACCTTTTGTAGATGTACCACCCTTACCGGATGCTTCACCTCTACCTAATCTTTTTTCTTTGTGCGTAGCACCTTCAGCGGGCTGTAAATTGTGCAGTTTCATGTTTTTCTGATTTTAAACTTTCGGGGAATCACCCCTCGCATTAATGTGAAAAGTGAAAAGTGAAAGGTGAGACGTGAAATGTGAGAAGTGAGACGTGAAATGAAGTGGTATTTCTTCCGTTTCACGTCTCAAATCTCACTACTTTTTACGCTTCTTCCACCTTCAACAGGTGTTCAACTTTACGTACCATTCCCAGGATCTGAGGGGTGGCTTCTACCTCACGGGAGGCATTCATCTTTCTCAGACCGAGCGCCTTCAGGGTCAGCTTCTGACTTTCCGGACGGTCGATGGCACTTTTAACTTGTGTGATCTTAATCTTTTTCATCTCTATACTGATTGGGAGATTATCCATTAAATACTTTCTTCAGGCTAACGGTACGGGTTTTGGCAACCTGTACGGGTTCTTTCAGCGTAGCAAGCGCTTTAAAAGTCGCTTTAACCACGTTGTGCGGGTTGGCAGAACCCAGGCTTTTTGCCAATACGTCGGTAATACCGGCGCTTTCCAGTACGGCGCGCATGCTACCTCCGGCAATTACACCGGTACCATGTGCAGCAGGCTTAATCAGCACTTTGGCAGCACCTTCCTTAGCGAGCTGGTCATGAGGAATAGTACCGTGCATCACCGGAACCTTGATCAGGTTCTTCTTGGCATCTTCGATACCCTTGGTAATTGCTTCCTGAACTTCTTTGGCTTTACCCAGTCCGTGGCCAACTACACCATTTTCATTTCCCACCACAACCAGTGCAGAGAAACTGAAGGAGCGACCACCTTTGGTAGTTTTTACAACCCGGTTGATTGCAACAACTTTCTCCTTGAGCTCAAGGTCACCGGCTTTTACTTTATTTAAAATTACTTGTGCCATTTATTGCAGAAATTAAGTTGAGTTTAGATGTTTTGTACGATGCTTAGAATTGGAGTCCTCCTTCACGAGCACCTTCCGCAACCGCTTTGATACGGCCATGGTACAACCGTCCACCCCGATCAAATACTACTGTTTCGAGACCCAGCGCTTTTGCTTTGGAAGCAATTGCAGTACCCAACAGTTTACCCTTTTCAGTTTTGGTACCCTTTTGAGCCTGGATATCTTTATCACGCGTGCTGGCGGCTGCCAGTGTTACACCATTTTCATCGTCAATCAATTGAGCGTAGGTTTCTGCGTTACTGCGGAAAACAGACAGACGGGGACGTTGAGCAGTTCCAGACACTTTCTTACGAATGCGATACTGGATCTTCTGTCTTCTGATTGATTTTGTTTCCATTTCTGTTTATTTAGAGCTCCGATGCTGCCGGAGCCGTTGAACGATTTAAGTTTATTTACCAGCCGCTTTACCAGCTTTCTTACGTACCACTTCACCCACAAAACGTACACCTTTTCCTTTGTACGGCTCAGGCTTACGCAGTCCACGAATTTTCGCAGCTACCTGCCCCAGCAATTGCTTGTCGGAACTTTCCAGGATGATCTTTGGGTTCTGACCCTTTTCAGTAAGGGTAGCTACTTTCAGTTCTTTTGGAATTTCAAAAATGATGTTGTGAGAGTAACCAAGTGCCAGGTCCAGTGTATTACCGGTATTGGAAGCTTTGAAACCTACCCCTACCAATTCCATTTCTGCCTTAAATCCATCCGTTACCCCTTTTACCAGGTTGGCCAGCAGGGCCCGGTACAGACCATGCAGCGCACGATGGCGGATTTGGTCTGTTGGACGTTTGATTACTATTTCATTTCCTTCTACCTCCACAGTGATATCGCGATCAATAGACTGCTTCAGTTCACCCTTGGGGCCTTTCACAGTGATCACATTATCCTTTCCTACGGCTACAGTTACACCTTCAGGAATTGTGACGGGCTTTTTACCTATACGAGACATGTTTAAAAAATTGAAAGTTTATGTATAAGACTGCGGATCGGTCAGACGGGTATAGGACGCCTTAATGTATCATCAGTCAGTTATATGGGAATTGCGCAATGTTTCCATTGCGCAATAAATATTAATAAATGTAGCAAAGTACTTCGCCACCCACATTCTGCGATTTAGCTTCCTTATCGGTCATAACACCTTTGGAAGTTGACAGAATAGCAACACCCAAACCGTTCTTCACACGGGTAAAATCAGCAGGTTTGGCATATTGACGAAGACCAGGACGACTCACCCGCTCCAGGCTCTGAATAGCAGGCTGCTTGGTTGAGGGGTCATATTTGAGGGCTATTTTAATAAGGCCCTGTTTGTTATCTTCTTCGAATTTGTACTTCAGGATATATCCTTTATCGTACAGAATTTCAGTAATACGCTTTTTCAGGTTAGAAGCAGGAATTTCCACAATACGATGACCAGCCATCTGTGCATTACGAATGCGGGTCAGGAAGTCTGCTATAGGATCAGTAACCATTGTCTAAAATAAGTTTGATTGATAATTGTTTTACAATGCGATATCCTAGCTGATATCAACAAATTTGTTGCTGCCGGAAATTTCCTTACCAGCTGGCTTTTTTCACACCAGGAATCTTTCCTGCCAGGGCCATATCACGGAACATCACCCTTGACAATCCGAAATACCGCATGTATCCCTTCGGACGGCCAGTCAGCTGGCAGCGATTCTTCAAGCGAACGGGAGAAGCATTTTTAGGCAGGCTGTCAAGTGCCTGGTATTCACCGGCAGCTTTCAGTGCAGCACGCTTTTCAGCATACTTGGCAACCATTGCTTCTCTTTTCCTTTGTCTGGCTTCTACTGATTTTTTTGCCATATTATTAGTTAAAAAGTAAGTTAAGCGTTTTCTCCTCTTTTGATATTACGGAACGGCATACCCAATTCTTTCAGCAATTCGAATGCTTCTTCATTGGTTCCTGCAGTGGTCACAAACGTGATGTCCAGACCGGTGATCTTATTCACTTTATCGATATCGATTTCAGGGAAAATGATCTGCTCGGTTACACCCAGTGTGTAGTTACCACGGCCGTCAAATGCTTTCTCACTGATCCCTTTGAAATCACGAACACGGGGCAGTGATACGGAGATCAGACGATCCAGGAATTCATACATCTTCTCACCGCGCAGGGTCACACGCGCACCAATTGGCATGTTCTTACGCAGTTTGAAGTTGGAGATGTCTTTTTTAGACATGGTAGCTACAGCTCTCTGACCGGTAATGGTAGACAGCTCTTCTACTGCAATGTCAACCAGTTTCTTGTCAGCCACGGCGCCATTGACACCACGGTTCAGACAGATCTTGGTAAGTTTGGGGGCCTGCATTACAGTGCCATATCCAAACTTTTTCATTAAGGCAGGTACAACTTCATTCTTGTACTTGTCTGCCAGACGCGGAGTATATTTAACGGTACTCATTACTTAATTACCTCCCCTGATTTTTTAGAAACACGAACTAACTTTCCAGCTTCACGGGTACGCTTTACCTTGGTGGCAGCACCGGCTTTAGCATCCCACAACATAATGTTGGAGATATTGATGGCAGCTTCCTTCTTTACGATACCACCTTTGGTATTCTGCGCGGAAGGCTTCGTGTGTTTGGTGATGATATTCACCCCTTCAACGATCACGCGACCTTCGTCAACCATTACTTCCAAAACCTTGCGGGGTTTCTTCAGATCTTTGTCGTCTCCGGCAATAACTACCACCGTGTCGCCTTTTTTAATGTTGTATTTAGCTTTGAATCTTGTGCTCATGTAGATTCTGTTTATCTATTTTTCACTTTTGTTTTCTGCCCGTGCTCCCTGTTAATCGGGGCGCAAAGGTACAATTATAATACTTCCGGAGCAAGAGAAATAATCTTCATATATCCCTTGTCGCGTAACTCTCTGGCTACTGGTCCGAAAATACGTGTACCACGAGGTTCATCTGAGTTGTTCAACAACACTACTGCGTTGTCATCAAACCGGATGTAGGAACCGTCTTTACGGCGCAATTTGTTCTTGGTACGAACAATTACCGCTTTGGTAACAGTACCTTTTTTGATACCACCTGCAGGAATGGCGTCCTTAACAGTTACGACAATCTTGTCGCCGATCTTGGCATAGTCCTGGCCGCTGTTTCCCAACACGCGAATCACCAGCACTTCCTTGGCTCCACTGTTATCAGCTACATTCAGTCTGCTTTCTTGCTGAATCATCTTTAATTAATTTATTCAATTAGGAATGTAAAACAGAGGGATTACTTCACTTTCTCTACGATCTCGACCATTCTCCAGCGCTTTGTTTTGCTGAGCGGACGAGTTTCCATGATTCGTACCAGATCACCAATACTGCACTCGTTCTTTTCGTCGTGTGCATGGAACTTGGTGGTCTTCTTTACGAACTTACCGTAGATTGGGTGCTTCACCTTTCTTTCAACGGCAACGGTAACGGTTTTCTCCATTTTGTTGCTGGTTACATAACCAATCCTTGTTTTACGCAAATTTCTTTCAGCCATTGTTATCTTTTTTAGCTTATTCGCTTTTTGAATACACCTGGACTACCCAATCAGGCAGTGGCCAGTTTTTTGGTTAATTCCGTTTTCAGGCGGGAAATATCCCGGCGAAGTGAACGGATGCTCATCGGATTCTCCAGCGGAGTGATCGCATGAGCGAACTCGAGCTTCTTCAGACGCAGTTCATCTTCCTGAATGCGGGCCTTCAGATCAGCCAGGCTCATCTCCTTCAGGGTGGCTACGAAATCGGTCTTCTTTGACATCGTATGGTCGATTTTGTTGTTATAGCTTAGGATTGCAGCTCACGACGAACTACAAACTTTGTTTTAATCGGTAATTTCTGAGCAGCCAGTTCCATCGCGGTCTTTGCTACTTCTTCAGAAACGCCGTCGCACTCAAACAGAATACGACCGGGCTTTACCACAGCAGCCCAATGATCAGGGTTACCTTTACCTTTACCCATCCTTACTTCAGCGGGCTTCTTGGTAACGATTTTATCAGGGAAAATACGGATCCAGACATTTCCTTCCCGCTTCATAGAACGGGTCATCGCCTGACGCGCACTTTCGATCTGCCGATCCGTCATCCACACTGTTTCCAGCGCTTTCAGACCGAATGAACCAAAGGACAGGCTGGTGCCACGTTTTGCATTGCCTTTCACAGGCATCTTCTGCATCTTCCTGTGTTTTGTTCTTTTTGGCTGTAACATCTTATATTAATTTGTCAATGTTCTTTTTAAAATCAGATTCTGTAAAGTCGTCTCACTTCTCACGTCTCACATCTCACTGGAATTATCCTCTTCTGCGACCACCGCCGCCTCCACCGCCTCTGCGGTCACGGTCGCGATCACCACCACCACGGCGGTCATCACCTCCGCGGCTCTCGCGACGATCACCCATCGGACCAGCTTCCTTACCACCGATGAAATTCGGGTTCAGATCACGCTTGGCCAATACTTCACCTTTACAGATCCAAACTTTGATTCCAATCTTACCGTATACAGTCAGCGCAAACACGTTGGCATAGTCGATATCCATCCGAAGTGTATGCAATGGCGTACGACCCTGTTTGATTTCTTCTGAACGGGCAATTTCTGCTCCACCCAAACGACCGCTTACTTTCACCTTGATACCTTCAGCTCCCATCCGCAGCGCAGAAGCAATTGCCATTTTGATGGCACGCTTGTAGTTGATACGGTTTTCGATCTGCTTGGCGATGGTGTCGGCAACGATGTTGGCATCCAGTTCAGGGCGACGAATCTCCAGAATATTAATCTGAACATCATCTTTACCTGTCAGCTTCTTCAATTCTTCCTTGATGCGATCCACCTCGTTACCACCTTTTCCTATGATGATTCCAGGCTTGGAAGTATGGATGGTGATGATCAGCTTACCCAGTGTACGCTCGATAACAATTTTAGAGATGCCTCCCTTGTTAATACGCGCCATCAGGTAGGTACGGATCTTGTGATCCTCAATCAACTTGGTCGAGTAGTCTTTTTTACTGCCAAACCAGTTGCTTTCCCAACCGCGGATGATTCCCAACCTTGCACCAATAGGATTTGTTTTCTGACCCATTTGTTTGGTATATTAAGTTTATACGATTGAATTATTTAGTATCTACAACTACAGTTACGTGATTGCTACGCTTGCGTACACGGTAACCACGACCCTGCGGAGCCGGACGCATACGCTTCAGCGTTCTTGCACCGTCTACGAAAATGGTTTTAACAACCAGTTGGGTCTCATCACCACCTTCATTTGACTGCTTCCAGTTGCTGATGGCACTTACTACCAGCTTGCGCAAAGGAACAGCGGGATGCTTGGCATTGTGCTCCAGCACCGCCAGCGCCTTTTCTACTTCCATGCCACGCACCAGGTCAGCCAATAAACGCATCTTTCTGGGCGATGTGGGGTAATTTCTCAGTTTAGCTACTGCTTCCATTTTATTAGTATTCTTAGATCCATTCTGCCAGCAGCAGAAGCGAATCATTTAATTAATTACATTTTCTTGCTAGAGTGTCCTTTGAAGTTGCGGGTAGGAGCAAATTCACCGAGTTTGTGACCTACCATGAACTCCGTTACATAAACCGGAATGAACTTGTTACCATTGTGCACAGCAAACGTGTGACCAACGAAATCCGGTGTAATGGTGGAACGGCGACTCCAGGTTTTGATAACCCCTTTCTTGGATTTACCCTCGGTCATATTCAACACCTTCTGCTCCAGTTTTACGTCTACGTAAGGACCTTTTTTAATTGAACGAGCCATATCTAAATTTTAGAATGCTGATTGATGATTGTAGATTATTTATTGGCTAACTTCTTACCATTCTTGCGCTGGATAATCAGTTTGTCAGAGCCTTTGTGCTTACGGGTTTTCAGACCTTTCGCATATTTACCGGTTCTGCTTCTCGGATGTCCACCGGATGCACGGCCTTCACCACCACCCATTGGGTGATCAACAGGGTTCATCGCAACACCACGGTTCCGCGGCTTAATACCTTTCCAACGATTTCTACCAGCCTTACCCATGCTCTGCAGGTTATGATCGCTGTTAGATGCTACCCCTACGGTTGCA
>CAZJNY010000031.1:11707-24129 GCA_964547405.1 uncultured Flavihumibacter sp.
CTTACCCATGCTCTGCAGGTTATGATCGCTGTTAGATGCTACCCCTACGGTTGCATAACAGTTGATCAGTACCTTTCTCAATTCTCCGGAAGGCATCTTCAATACAGCGTATTTTTCTTCCTTGTTGCTCAGCTGTGCAGATGTACCCGCACTACGGGCAATCTTTCCACCCTGACCAGGCTGCATTTCGATATTGTGTACAACAGTACCCAGTGGCATGTTCTTCAGCATCAGGGAATTTCCCAGTTCAGGCGCAACTGCGTCGCCACTGATTACTTCCGCACCTACCTGTAAGCCCTGAGGCGCCAGGATATATCGCTTCTCTCCATCTGCATAATTCAGCAAAGCGATGAATGTAGTACGGTTCGGATCATATTCAATAGACGCAACTTTTGCAGGAATATCCTTTTTGTTACGTTTGAAATCCACTAAACGGTACATTTTCGCATGACCGCCACCGATATAACGCATACTTCTGCGTCCCTGGGCATTACGGCCACCGGTTCCACCTTTCTTTTCTACCAGACTTTTCTCCGGTACATTGGTAGTAATTTCAGCATACGCGTTTCCAATTCTCCAGCGCGTACCTGCTGTCATTGGTTTATACTTTCTTAATGCCATCTCTTATTTTTTTGCTGCGAACTTTTCAGCGTCGCACTACTTTAATTATTCTTGAATCTATTCGGCTTTTCGTCTCACGTTTCACGTCTGACGTCTCACCTACTCTTAAACTGCTCCGTACAGGTCAATCGTCTCCCCTTCAGCTACTGTTACCAGCGCTTTCTTGTAGGCAGGCTTACGACCCTGGATGAAACCTGCTTTTGTAAAACGGGTTTTATTTTTCCCGGGAATTACAGCGGTATTAACATCTACTACAGTTACACCATAAAAGGTTTCAATCGCCTTTTTGATTTCCAGCTTGTTTGCCTTTCTCGCTACTTTAAAAGCAAAGCGACGCAGACTTTCCTGCTGGGCATTTGCCTTTTCCGTAAGGATGGGCTTTATCAGAACTTCAGAAAGTTTCATTTCTTTCTATTTAGAATGTTTGATTATGCGTTTTCTTCAACGTCTGCTTCTGTAAATACATTGGCAGCACTTTCACTCAATACCAACACCTGTGCATTGACAATATCAAAGGTGTTCATATCACTCAGCAGGCTGGCATTCACAGATGGAATGTTGCGCAGGCTCAGGTAGGTATTTTCACCATTCTCCGGCAGAATGAACAGGGCTTTTTTGTCAGCAATGTTCAGTGCCTTCAATACTCCGGTGAATGTTTTGGTTTTGGGAGCATCCATGTTGATGTCTTCCAGGATCACAATCGCGCTTTCTTTCGCTTTGTAAGCCAGGGCCGACATTTTAGCCAGATCCTTCACCTTGCGGTTCAGCTTGAAGCTGTAATCGCGGGGCTTGGGTCCGAAGATGGTACCACCACCCTTATAGAGCGGGTTACGAATGTTACCTTTACGGGAACCACCGGTACCCTTCTGACGGTGCAGCTTGCGGCTTGCACCTTTTACTTCCATACGGGTTTTTACCTTATGTGTACCCTGACGCTGGGCAGCCAGGAATTGCTTTACAGAGAGGTAGATTACGTGATCATTGGGCTCAATCCCGAAGATCTCTTCCGGTAACTCAATGGTTCTTCCGGTTTTCTGTCCTTGTATATTTAAAACATCTACTTGCATCGTACTTCAGATTAAATGGTTTACTTCTGGATAAAAACAATGGAACCATTGTGGCCAGGAACTGAACCACTCACCAGGATATAATTCTTTTCAGGAAATACTTTCAGAATTTTCAGACCTTTCATTTTCACACGGTCATTACCCATGCGGCCGGCCATACGCATACCCTTCATTACGCGGGATGCATCAGAGGAGTTACCCAGAGAACCCGGAGCACGCTGACGATCGTGCTGGCCGTGGGAGGCTTCACCTACCCCACTGAATCCGTGGCGCTTTACAACACCCTGGAAACCTTTACCCTTGGTATTACCTACCACATCCACTTTATCTCCTTCTGCGAAGATTTCAGCTGTGATGGTTTCACCCAGCGCTTTTTCTATGGAATAATCACGAAATTCTTTTACGAAACGTTTGGCAGCGGTTTGTGCCTTGGAGAAGTGATTGGCTTCGGCTTTGGTAGTATTCTTCTCTTTCTTGTCGCCAAAAGCCAGCTGAACTGCATTGTACCCGTCAGACTCTTTCGTCTTAACCTGGGTAACGACACAAGGACCAGCTTCGATAATAGTGCAGGCAGTTTGTTTGCCATCGGGACTGAAGATGCTGGTCATCCCAATTTTTTTTCCAATAATTCCTTTCATTTAAGTTACCATTTGTGCCGCATGGTTAAAAGGACAATCCACCCTAAACAACTGCTATACAGCTGATTTCCAGACCTGCTGGAATGGTGGTGGATGGACTTCAATCCCCGTTTGCTACTGACCTTTTCTTTTTTTGGCTACCCCGTTAAGAGGCAGTCTTCAGAAGTACCAGTAGTAAACAAACCCTGAACGGCTTGTTCATATTTACTTTTACTAATTAATGAATGAGAAAGGAGTTCCCTTCGGATTTGCCTTTTCATTCAACCCCAGCGCTCTTTTCTCCGCCAAAAGCAGATTGAGAGATAGGGCAGTTATTTATAAGAACTAGTTGTTTACTTTTTTACTGTCTTTAAACAGCAGGCGGTTATGCCTTGATCTCAACCTCAACCCCTGAAGGCAGGTCAAGCTTACTAAGTGCGTCCACAGTACGGGAAGAAGAAGTGTAAATGTCCAGCAAACGCTTATGCGTGCAAAGCTGAAACTGCTCACGGGCTTTCTTATTAACGTGGGGAGAACGCAGTACGGTAAAGATTTTCTTTTGCGTCGGCAAAGGAATAGGACCTGTAACTACTGCTCCGGTGCTACGTACTGTTTTAACGATCTTCTCGGCGGATTTGTCCACCAGGTTGTGATCGTAAGACTGTAATTTGATTCTAATTCGCTGTGACATACCTATTATCCAAAAATTGAATTGGGAGTGCAAAGGTAACGGTCATTTCATAATCAACAAAAGATTTTTTCAACTATTTTAAGGAGATATCCGCCGAAATAGCCGGAAAATCACAAAAATAACCAGCAGCAGGGCTAAAACTGCCATCAGCACGGGTAACAACAGGGCAAGCATCGAGCCTATTCCGGCTGTCAGATGCTCACCGGTAGCAACCACCGCATTTCCGGTGCCTGCTGTCGTTTTGGTAGATAGCAGGCGAACTGCGCTCGTTCCGGCATGAATGGTTCCTGCCATGCCGCCCCCAGCCAGAATTCCCAGTCCCCAGCGCAGCAGGGGATCCCAGTCGCCCACCGGCAGAAAACTGGCCGCCAGTAAGCTGCCCGCGCCTATCGCCAGCGGTGTAGCCAGTGCATCAAGGAGGTTATCCAGCACCGGAATATAATAGGCTCCGATTTCCAGTACAGACGCCAGTCCGAAACTCAGGATGGCCGCCCAGGTCCCCATCCATGCCTCAGCTCCTGCAACCGGCACCCATCCCGCTTTCATGGCAATACTGGTGACGAGCAGGGGCAAAAACACCCTGAATCCACAGCAGGCACTGAGTGATATGCCGAGCGCTACGGCGATTATAATAGACCCTGTTTCCATAACTTACTATAAAGCTAGCCAGATTGGCTGAGTTATTGCTCATCACAGGACATCCGATTTTCCCGGATTACCTGATAGGCCGAGCTCCAGTAAGAGATCGTTTTACGAACCATTTGATCGGTTTCGTTTTTCGTGGCTCCCTTCCCTTCTGAACTCCTACTGACAGGTTTTACATCAATCAGCACCTTCCTTTCCAAATCTACACTGATATAAAATTCCGGCCCTACCGTATAGGCAGTTTGACCATACCGTAAGTAAACATAGTCCATACCTGCTGAGGGAGCTGTGAACAATGGTTTGCCAAAACTAAAATGTGCGCCACCGATACCTGCCAGCTCAAGTATACTAACCGGAATATCCAGTTGCTGGGCCAGCCTTGAATCCCTCCCCTTTTTCTGACCAGATGGATCAAATAAAAAAAAGGGAATGCGAAAACTTCCCAAATCGCTCGTATCTGTTCGGTCCCTTGCCCTGGAGAAATGATCACTGACAAATAAAAAAACGGTTGAGTCGTACCAGGCGCTTGTTTTGATTCTTTCGAAAAACTTCCTGAGAACATTATCATAGTAATGTAATGCCCGGCCATTTTCTTTCCTGAAAACCGGCATAGTATCCAATATGGAAGCGGGAATTAAAGTAAATGGAACATGTGTTGATACATTAAAAATAGTTGAAAAAAAAGGCTGACGCTGCTTCTCCAGCTGCTCTGCCACGGCAGGAAAAAATATATGGTCATAAATACCATAATAGCCATCCATCATCCAATCCTCAGCTCTGTAATCACTAAAACCGTAATCCTTCTCAAAGCCAAATAACCTGGCGCTCTTGAAAAAAGAATAGGAACGCTCCTTAACCCCATAATAAAAACAGGTAAAATACCCCTGCTCCTTCAATAGATCGGGCATCCAGTTGACCTGGTTGTAAGAATACGGTGTTCCGGTAAAGCCATCTTCAAAAAGAAGGGGCAATCCCCCGATAATAGCATCAAATCCCTGTGGTGAAGAGACACCGTTTGCAAAAAAATTATCAAAAACCAGTGATTCTTTCATGAGGGAATCGAGAAACGGTACAAGTTCTGCTGCGCCAGGTCCATAAATATCCTCACGTGAAACACTTTCCATTATAAAGACTATGATATTCTTTTTTGAACCTGTATCCGGGGCTTGCAGTTGTACACAAAAGGGAGTACTCCTGCTTTTTGAACTGTTGTCGGCTATTTCAAAAAAAGTATCCTCCGTATTCCCTTTTTTCAGCGTAACTACTAATTCAAATACCGGATTAATAACCAGATTGATCCTGTCAGACCGAACGCCATAGACAGCAGACGAGGTGGTGAGCCAGTATCTGGATTCCCAATGGTAAGCAAGTGCAATAAAACAAAAGGCCCAGTATACAAGAGGCCTGATGGCATTCGTTGCCGGAGGTTCTGCATGCCGCAGGAATAACAGGCGTTTTCTGAACATATAAAAGCTCAGCACTAAAATGATTACACCTACCATGATCGCCAACCAATGTATCGACAACAGCGATATGGCAAGGCGCCTGTTCTCCCATATCTGCCTTACAACCGGCCATGAAATTCTTCTGAATACATAGGAAAAATAAAGCAGATCTGACAGGAGAATCAAAACCAACACCAACATCCCTAAAAACCAATACCAGTTGGCCAACCTGGCCCAGATTTTCTTATGAGTCCATGTCTGGATACTCAGCGCAATTACTACAGGAAAGAAAAATAAGCAAACAACCAGCAGGTCAAATCTGAATCCCATCCAACAGATCAGCCACCATTCGGATGAAGGAATGGTGGAGATACCCTGAGGATAAAATCCAAACAGCGAAAGTCTGAATCCTGCAAACAGCAACATCGTTAACAAGAGCTGCCATACCATCACTCTGCTGCCCGTATTGATTTTTCTAAACGCCTCAGGCATGAACAGGTGTTTTTTTCATTTTCAGAAATGGCTTTTCAACCAGGTGATAACTTATACCTCCCAGTACAATGCTTACTACAAAAGAAATCAGTGCACTAACTGGAACTGCCAGATCCAATTTCATTACCATCAACCAAACCGGATAGTGGATCAGGTATATGGAATAAGAATACTTCCCGATTGTTCTCAACGGTGTGGATGAAAATAAATGGAAACGCCCGGCTGGTTTTGTTACTAAGCCGCCAATCAGGATGGCCCAGCCTATTGCTAGTAAGGTAAATCCAACCGTATGTATGAAAGGATGCGAAAAAGCGCCATCCCATTCAAAACCCAAAAAACAAATCACAAGAAATATCACTATTGCTGCCAGCACAATTGTTCCATATTTTCCAGCCTGCTGCCCTTGTTGATACTTCATGAAAAGCAACGCTCCGATGGCAAAGGAGTCCAGTCTGGATAAAAAAAACACATACCGGAAATCTGAAGCAACATCCATAAAATGATCACCGCTTAGCCTGAAAAAAACAGCAATGGCTATTATTGCTAACAAAACACGCTGCTTGTTCTGCGATTCCAGATGTTGAATCAAATAAAGTACCAGTGGCCAGAGAAGATAAAATTTAAATTCTACAGATAGTGACCAGAGTGGAACCAGATAGATCATTTCCGGCCAGCCATTAAACGCATAACAGACATCCACCTGGTACAACCAGAATACCCATTGATTCTTCTGAAGCTCTTTAAACGCAGTTCCTTCGGAAAGGCCGTCTACCAGCGGCACCAACATAAAAAAAACAGCAATCATCAAATAGTAAGCCGGTGCTATACGTAAAAACCGATTTTTAAAAAACAGCAACAGGTTAGCACTATTAATCGGAAAAGAGCAAATTGATTTGGTGATTAAAAATCCGGATAACACAAAAAAAAGATCCACCCCTATCCAGCCCCAGGAAATAAGGGGACCAAAATGATAGGCCATGACGAGCAGGATTGCCACCCCTCTTAATCCATCAAGTACTGGAATGGTGGTATCTGCTCTGCTGATCGTTGCCATTACTGTATACAGCTTTTACCTGCCTCCTGGCGGACAATACATTTTCAGAAAACTCGTATAGGTCTGGCTCAGGTGTTCAAACGTGCCCGCTCCTTCGGAAATACTATGTGTGCGATTGGGATAACTCATAAGCTGAAATGGACGGTTGTATTTCACCAGCTCATTGATCAGCATTTCTGCGTTGTTATAATGCACATTATCATCTCCAGTGCCATGTATGAGTAATAAATTCCCCCTTAGTTGTTTCGCATATGTTATCGGAGATCCATTGATAAAATCCTGCAGGTTTTCCTGAGGTAATCCCATATACCGCTCCTGGTAAATATTATCATAGGTGAGCTGGTTGGCGACAGCAGCGATTGCTATACCTGTTTTATAAATATCCGGATACTGAAACAACAGGTTGAGGGTGGCTGAGCCTCCCCCACTCCATCCCCATACTGCTATACGGGAAGGATCCACATAGGGCCATTTAAGGATTTCCTTTGCCGCCATTGCCTGATCCCGGATATTAACCAGGCCGATCTTCCGGTAAACTGATTTTCTCCAGGCTCTTCCTTTCGGCACAGGTGTACCCCTGTTATCCATACTGATATAGATATATCCATCCTGCAGAAAATTGCCTTTATAAAGATGATTGTAACCTGCACCAAATTCATCTTTGGCTGTTTGTCCCCATGGCTCGGTGTACACATAAAATACAACCGGGTATTTTTTTGTGGAATCAAAATTGGCTGGCTTCGCTATCCAGCCATCCATCTTTACACCATCCGTTGTGGTAATTGTAAAAAACTCAACCGGGCCATTGCCAGGATCTGCATTTTTTATCGCTGTAGCAACAACATTATCCTGTTTCAGGTCTGTATGTTTGGGCAGCTGAATATATTCTTCTACGGGTTGAATAAAATGATTGGAAAACTGGTGATGCGCGAACTTCGCACCCGGTGCAATATCATAATAATGCGTGCCCGTCTGACTGGCAGGAGTTATGCGTTCCGCCTCTCCTTTTCCTTCGAGCCGGCTGCGATATAGATATCGTTGAGTAGCATTCTCCGGACTCGCGATATAATAAAGATAATTTCCCTTTTCATCCACAGCAGCAATATCCATTACATCAAAATCACCACGGGTAATTAACTGGCTTGATTTACCATCTCTGCTGATGGCATAAATATGCCTCCATCCATCTTTTTCCGAGGCCCATAAAAAAGCAGCGCCTTTTTTAAGCCAGTCCCAGCCACCGTAGGTATAATCCTGGTCCCAGGAAGGGAGAATATCAATCCAGGCACTGTCCTTTTCAGTATAAATGGCTTTCGTATCACCGGTTGAACAATTAGCCAATAAAATCGTAGACACCTGTTGTTTTCGATCCAGGTGCTGCATGATCAGTTCATCTGAATTGGCGGCCCATTCCATTCTGGGTAAATAGGTACCGTATGTCGGGTCATCCGGAATCCGCATCCATTGGGTACTGTTTTGTTCCAGATTCACAACAGCAATGCGATAGGTGGATGGCTTTTCACCTGCTACCGGATATTCCACAGGAATCACCCGGGGATAAATGGAATCAGTTGTATTCAGCATGAAGTATTCCCTGGTAACGCCAGCATTGATTTGCCAGTAGGCAATTTTTTTACTGTCAGGGCTCCAGCGAAATCCATCGCGGCAAAAAAACTCTTCTTCATAGGCCCAGTCGAACGTACCGTTGATTCGTTTGCGGGTGCCATCGTTGGTCAGTTGCCGGATCTCTCCGCTTTCAACATCTTCAACATACAGGTTGTATTCAACCACATAGGCCAGCTTCTTTCCATCCGGAGAAAGTTTGGCAAACTGCTGTGAAGAAGGAGCGAATCCTTTACCGGTTTTTTTCAACTGGCGCGTGGCACGGTGATACAGAAAATAATCACCCCTTGTTTCATACCGCCATACTTTTTTGGCATTCGTATATAACAAAACCTGATCCTGGCGCTCTGAGAAACTCCAGGAATTGATGGTTAGTGGCGAAGCGGCTCCGGCTGGCGTAAGGTCTGCCGCTGAAAGGAATACAGAATCATTGGCACCTGCTAAAGAATGATACCGGATGTCGTTGTCCTTTCGAATAAAATAGCCTTTTCCATCAGGTGCCCATTGAAGGGGTTGCTGGGATACGGCGAGACAGGAATAAACAGAGGCAAGAATAAAAAAAACAAATCGCATGAACTTCAGTATTGGAACCTGAAGTTAGGGAATCAGTCCCGAATAGGTTCTTCCGTCTGCAGTAACTTTGTAAATCAACGAAGCATTCTGATCCGCTTTGTTAAGTGGAAAATGAAGCTGTTGGCCCTGTTCCAACCGGTTGTGATACAATTTTTTTATGCGGCTGCCTTTTTCTGTATACAGTTCTATCAATACGCGTGAATCTTCCAATGCCTCCACTTCCAGCAGTAAGGATGAACCAGATTTTTTTATTGCTGATCGGGTGCTGAAGGCCTCCTGGTTTACCGGAACGGCAGGAACCGGTGTTTTAATTTTCCAGCGTAAAATCCAGCTATTGGAACAGGTAATAAACTGATCACTCCAGCCTAAGAGAAATCTTCCCGATTCAAATGCTTCATTTATTGTGCGTACACTGGTCAGGATATCTTCTGCCTGAGTTTTTGAAACGGCTCTGCTTCCGGCCAGCACTTCCACCGCAAGATCCTGTAATCCATGAACTGTATTGTCTGAACCAAGTAATGCTTTCAACGCAACCGGAAACTTCCATGAATACACCATTTTGGCATCCATTCCATTTCCGCAGGGCATCCCAAAGGGAGCAGCTTCCGTACCTGAACTATCCATTTGCTGGGTTACCAGCCAGGCATCAAATTCAATCCGGAATTCATTTAATAATTCATTCCGGACTGCCATGCGGTTAAGTTGCAGGGCCAGTACCTGTCTTAGCAATTCCCGGTTCATGGCTGAATAGGATGGATCCTTCGAATCCAGTATAACCTGCCTGAGATAGGTATGATCATAAACTTTGCCCATAAGCAAAGATTGTAAACTGATAAGCTGATCCGGCTGGAGGGTTAATAACTGAACGCCTCTTTCTGTACGAAGCGACAATCCCTTCCAATTCGTTAATTCGGTATGCAGTGTTTCCATGGTTTCCCGCGCATATTGCTCAGGAGAAAGTGTTTTGAATAAAATAGTACCTCCTTTGCGCAGCAACCGTTCGTAACGGCCATTATCAGATATTGCTGGCGAGGAAGTTGGCTCCAATGCTGTTACAAAGGAATTTTTTCGCGAAGCGGATGCATACACAGATAAATCAGAGGAGTACTGTGCGAAGAGGTTGTTGCAGGCAATAAACAGCCATGCGATAACCATACAGGATTGCCTGTTTGGGCGGGAAAATAGTTTAAAGGCCATGTCGGTACATTTAATGGAACGAAATCAATACGCAACTGGCTTTACGAGGGATCTTGGGTACGGAGGGTTGACCGGAAGGTCGATAAGTAAATAGATGTCTTTGAGAGGAAGATTGGAAGATGCTGTAAAAGTACTACTAAGCAATCCGCATTGTCAAGTAAAATGGGATATTTTTTTTAAAAGGAGCTGCCCGAAGGGGTATATATAAAAAAAACCGGCCGAAGCCGGTTTCTATTTTCAAGCGTTTGCTTTAGTATTAAGCGTTTACTTTCCCTTTGATCTTGGCAATCACTTCTTCTGCGATGTTATTCGGCGCAGGAGCATAGTGAGAGAACTCCATGGTGGAAGATGCACGTCCGGAAGACAGCGAACGCAGTTGCGTTACATATCCAAACATTTCACTCAGGGGAACTTTTGCTTTGATAACCTGGGCATTGTTACGGCTGTCCATTCCTTCCATCATACCACGACGACGGTTAAGGTCACCGGTAACATCACCCATATACTGATCAGGTGTTACCACTTCCACTCTCATGATTGGCTCCAGCAGTACCGGCTTGGCTTTGCGGGCAGCTTCCCGGAACCCTTGCTTGGCGCAGAGTTCGAAGGACATGGCATCAGAATCCACCGCGTGGAAGCTTCCGTCAAAAATCCGGACTTTCATGTTTACAACAGGGTAGTTAGCCAGCACACCATTGGTCATTGAACTTTCAAATCCTTTCTGGATCGGCTGAATGAATTCTTTCGGAATAGAACCACCGAAGATATCATTCACAAACTGGAAACCTTTGCCAGGGTTCGCTTCCATCCACTCCTGGTCAGCAGCGCTGAGTTCGAAATAGATGTCGGCAAATTTACCACGACCACCGGTTTGCTTTTTCAGCGTCTCACGGTGCTCTACCTTACCGGTAAAGGCTTCTTTATAGGCAACCTGGGGATTACCCTGGTTTACTTCTACTTTGAATTCACGACGCATACGGTCGATGATGATTTCCAGGTGCAATTCACCCATTCCGCGAAGGATGGTCTGGCCTGTTTCTTCATCTGTATTTACACGCAAAGTCGGATCTTCTTCCACGAGTTTGGCAATTGCCATACCCATTTTGTCAACATCGGCCTGTGTTTTAGGCTCAACAGCTACCGCGATTACAGGTTCAGGAATGAACATGTTCTCCAGCGTGATGGGATGATTTTCGTCGCAGAGAGTATCTCCGGTTTTGATTTCTTTAAATCCAACGGCTGCACCAATATCACCAGCTTCGATAAAATCGATCGGGTTTTGCTTATTGGCGAACATTTTCATAATCCGGCTGATCCGCTCTTTTTTACCGCTACGTACATTCAGTACATAAGAACCGGCATCAAGATGACCGGAATAAGCCCGGAAGAAGGCCAGACGACCTACGAAAGGATCCGTCATAATTTTGAATGCCAAAGCAGCAAATGGTTCTTTAGCATCCGGCTTACGGGTGATGGTTTCACCGGTATCAGGGTGTGTACCTTCGATGGCATCGATATCAACCGGACTAGGAAGGTAACGACATACCGCATCCAATGCTGTTTGTACGCCTTTGTTCTTGAAAGAAGAACCACACATCATGGGAACGATGCTAAGGTCGATTGTTGCCTTACGGATCGCTTCATGCATTTCAGCTTCAGTAATGGAATTCGGATCATCAAAAAACTTTTCCATCAGGGTATCGTCGTATTCAGCAACCGCTTCAACGAGATTACCTCTCCATTCATTCGCTTCTTCCAACATATCAGCAGGCACATCAATTTCGTCGAAAGTCATACCTTCTGTTTCAGCATGCCAGATGATCCCTTTCATCTTGATCAGGTCAACTACGCCTTTGAAATTATCTTCCGCACCAATTGGCAACTGAAGGGGAACAGCTTTCGCTCCCAGCATTTCTCTCACCTGTTTTACTACATTCAGGAAGTCGGCACCGGAACGGTCCATCTTGTTTACAAAACCGATACGGGGAACCTTGTAACGGTTTGCCTGACGCCAAACGGTTTCAGACTGTGGTTCAACGCCGTCTACTGCACTGAACAGGGCAATCAGACCATCCAGTACACGCATGGAACGTTCTACCTCTACGGTAAAGTCCACGTGACCCGGAGTATCGATGATATTAAACGAGTATTTTTTAGAATCAGCAGTTTGCTGTCCTTTATCAGTTGGAAAATTCCACTGGCAGCTTACGGCAGCCGATGTAATGGTAATACCACGCTCTTTCTCCTGTTCCATCCAGTCGGTAGTAGCTGCACCATCATGCACCTCACCGATTCTGTGGATCATTCCTGTATAGCGTAGAATACGCTCTGTTGTTGTGGTTTTACCGGCATCGATATGGGCCGCAATACCAAAGTTTCTTTGAAATCTTAAGTCTG
>CAZJNY010000032.1:0-24003 GCA_964547405.1 uncultured Flavihumibacter sp.
TAATTTGGTGATATGAAAAACTTCAAACACTTTATTGAATGGCATGTGTTTGGCGTTTGTGCCTATGTAGGAGAAAAAATGGGCATCGCTCCCGCCACCATCCGAAAGTACTTTATGTACATTTCCCTGTTAACCATGGGGTCGCCGATTATTTTTTACACATTTGCGGCATTCTGGATGAATATTAAACAATATATCTACGACCGGAAACGGAATCCCCTTCGTTATTTTTAATCGGATCGCCGGCTGAACCGGTAGGAGAGGCCGATCCCGAATTGCGCAATCCGGATTATGGGTAAGCTATCGCCATTGGTGATACTGGTCAGTCCGTATGTGTAAGACGCATCAACGGCAAGCCCGTTTTTGAAGCGGTATCCGAGATGTGCCAGGGCATCGATATTGACACGATTGTATTGAGTCATGGCGAAACGCAGCGGGCTTCGCTGGCTGCCAGTTTTCTGAGAACCTGAAATGGCAGCTCCGATTGATGGACCAAGTTGTGCAAACAAACCCCGGCCGGAGCTGGAAAACTCATATTGCAGCAGCACAGGCAATTCAATATAGTGTAACCGGAATTGCTCAACAGGGTCCTGTTTTTCGGCCTGTAACGCATATCCGTGAAGGCTATATTGAATGCTGGGAGTGAAATAGAGTTGTTTGTCAAATTCAACCCGGATGCCGGTGCTCGCCGAAAATCCGTTCAAATGACGGGAGGTGGATTTTTTCAGGGTAGATTTATCAATGAGCTGTGCAGAACTGGTATGCCAGCCGGCACGAACCTGCCAGGATACGGGTTGAGCGAAGGCAATGAAAGACAGGGTCAGTAACGCGACCAGGGGTACGATACGAATAACCATAAAATAGAATGTTTAAAGGGTATTTTATGGTTTCTCTGTGGAACTGGAAGGATTTGAACAGGATTGGATAATTGTAAAATAAATGCGAATAGCTAGAATTTGCAAGTGTTTTAGGTCTTTACACCCATTTTTTCGTTGAATGTTGTGGAGCCACCTCTTGGAATGGAGAGTGATTGCCAGTCGTTTTGCCGAAACATCTTGCCGAGGTAAACGATTTGCCCAACATGGGAGGCATGATGGGCCAGTTGCCGGTTGATGGCATCCAGTGCGGAATGCGGTTCGGTTCGGATGGTGACGGTTTTGGTGAGATCATCCGGCGCCAGCTGGTCAAGTGTATGGAACAGGCAGTTCCAGCCTTCTTCCCACCATTGCAGGAGCTGTTCTTTAGCAACAGGCTGGTCAGGATTGAATTCTTCTTCCCGCTGGCGCCAGGGTTTTTCACCGTCTTCGGTCAGAAAATTGGTAAATCGGCTCAGGAGATTACCATGCATATGTTTGATGATTACAGCAATACTGTTGGAGCCGGTTGCAGGAATATGGTGAAGTTCTGCTTCGGAAAGTTGCGCGAAGGTGGAATCACCCAGTTTTTTATACGCGTTAAACTGCTTTTTTACACTTTCAAGGTAACATGCTGCCAGGTTCATGATTCCGATAGTTGATGTAATTAATAGGCGAGGGCAGCATCTTCGCCACGGTTATCGCCAACCGCTTCAATGGTGCCATCTTCCCGTACGAGAATTAATTCGGTTCTGCCAATGGGGCCTCTTTTTTTGATGGTATACCCGATTGCTTCAAGTTGTTGCAGCAGTTCATTCGGGAAACCAGGTTCTGTATATATAACATCGGGTAACCATTGCATATGGAATTTGGGTGCATTGACAATAGTTGCTGCATCAAGCCTGAATTCCAATGCGTTTAATAATGTCTGGTAAACGGAGGTAGTGATAGTGGTTCCTCCCGGTGTGCCCGTAATAATATAGGGTTTCCCATTTTTTAAGACGATGGTGGGTGTCATTGAACTGAGCATACGTTTTCCTGGTACTATGGCATTGGCCTCTCCGCCAACCGCGCCATACATATTGGGCACTCCGGGTTTGACACTAAAATCATCCATTTCATTGTTTAAAAGAAAACCTGCACCGCCCACAACGGTATGAGAGCCGTAATTGCCATTCAGCGTGGTGGTAACAGCAACCGCGTTTCCCTCTTTGTCGTAAACGCTGAGATGCGTTGTTTCTTCCGATTCTTTTGGTTGATCTGGGAGGGATCCTTCAATGATGTCTTTACTGTTGCCTGCTCTACCGGGTTGGTATAAGCGAAGTCTTTGACGGATATATTCATCACTCAGCAGCTGTTGTACAGGAACCTTGTAAAAATCGGGATCGCCCAGCCATCTCGCGCGATCGGCATAGGCCAGTCGTTCAATTTCTGTCATTAACTGAACTGCTTCAAGGGAATGAAAGCCATAGCTGGCAATGGGGTAGGCTTCCGTCATTTTCATCATCATGGGCAGCAGCACGCCTCCGCTACTGGGGAGGGGCATGGTTAGTACCTGGTATTCTTTGTAATTGAAGAAGCTGGGTGTACGCTCCACAGCCTGGTAATTACGCAGGTCTTTTTTGGAAATGATGCCGTTTCCGCGTTTCATTTCGGCAATGATCAGGTTTGCCGTTTTTCCCTTGTAGAATCCGTTTCTGCCTTTCTCACGGATACGGATAAGCGTAGCAGCGAGGTCGGTTTGAAAAAGGGTATCACCAGCTTTCCACGGCTGGTTTTTGGAAAGCGCATGAGGCATGGTATTGTTTTGCTGAAAATCTTTTTGATCGCCATTAAGGCTTCTGGCTTCTGATTCGGTGATCACGAATCCGTTTTGCGCCAGTTCAATGGCAGGTTGAACAAGTTCTTTAAAGGGCAGTTTCCCATATTGGTGGGATTGCCATAAGCCGGCAACCGTGCCGGGAACACCGGCGGCCAGATGTCCATGCTGGCTTTTATCAAGATTAGGACTTCCATCCGGGTTCAGGTACATATCCCGGTGTGATTTTCCGGGTGCTTTTTCTCGGTAGTCAAGTGTGATTTGTTTCCCGTTGGCGAGCTGTGCTACCAGGAATCCACCACCACCGAGGTTACCGGCACCCGGGTATACTACTGCCAGTGCGAGTTGTGTGGCAATAGCCGCGTCAATAGCATTGCCACCTTTTTGTAAAATCAGGAGTCCGGCTTGTGTAGCCAGCGGATGCGCAGAAACCACCGCTCCGTTTTTTCCGGTTGCAGCTTTATTGCTCGAATAGGAATAGGGGGTGAGGTTGGTTTGTGCAGCCAGTGACAGGGAAATAAGGGTTCCCAGCAATGCGCCGGTCATTCGGGTCTTCATCCCCCGAAAATAGGAAAACTTCTTTTCACCCGTCGGGTACCCGTCAGTTACCCGTCGGGTACCCGACGGGTAATGGATTATTCTCGAATGAGGCAGCTATACTGTTGTTTAAATTCTTCAGCCTGAAGCAAATGATGTTTATACATGTTTTCAAACCCACCAAAAAAATCAATAACAAAGGGAGTGGTGACCAGATCTGAACTGGTTTTAGTGTAATGAAGGAAAGATGAATATTGATAATTTTCCCAATCATTGGTAATGTTATGGTGAAGGGGATTTCTATGTATATACCAAATTATCCAGGCAAGCTGAGAATCTGTTTTTACTTGTTTGCGCCCAAAAGGACGAATAAATAAACCGCCTTTTCGATTGTAAAATCTGTTGTATTGCCTGGCATACTGGCTTTGAAAGCGGTTTATTTCTCTGCTGAATTTTTTATGATCAATGAATGGCTTTAGCTTAAGCAGTAGGTGATAATGATTCGGAAGTAAATTGAAAGCATAAATTTCAGAGATTGGCACAAGATATTCCATCATTCCGTTCAGCCAGTCTGAGTAGTCGGTTGAAAACCTGAATAATATATCATTTCCAACGGCCCTATTAAAAACATGATAGATGCATTCAGGTTCCATATTTGTCAATTTTGTTCCCATTTTTTAAAGGTCAGTGTAAGCCTGGAAACATACAATGGTTAATAGACCCGATTTTTTTGGTAAAATCACCCGACGGTTACCCGACGGTTACCCGACGGGTAACCGTCGGGTGAAGGAAGAATTTCCTTAGCTTCGGAACTTTCTTCAGCAAATTGAATAACATATATATGAGAAGACTAATTTGTTTGGTTGGGGCTTTCCTGGTGGTAACAGGAACGCAGGCGCAGGTAAAATCGCCTGAGGCATTTTTAGGGTATAAGATCGGAACCCGCTACACGCCGCATTACAGGATCGTGCAGTATTTCCAGCATCTGGCCAAAGAAGCTCCCCAGCAACTGAAGTTGGAGCAGTACGGTGAAACCAATGAAGGACGTCCGCTGCTGCTGGCAAGCATTGCGAGTTCTCAAAATATGGCCAATCTGGAGACAATAAGAACAAATAACCTGCGCCTCGCGAATGCCACCCGCGACAAAGCGGCCCCCAATGAAAACGCTCCAGCCATTGTCTGGCTGAGTTACAATGTTCATGGGAATGAAACATCTTCCTCCGAAGCAGCTATGCTTACAGCATATGAACTGGTTAATCCGTCCAATACAAAAGCACAACAGTGGTTGCAAAACACGGTTGTGTTAATTGATCCCTGTTTGAATCCGGATGGTCGCGACCGCTATGTGAACTGGTATACTACTGTAATCGGTCAAACCATTAATCCCGAGCCACTTGCCAGAGAACACCGTGAGCCCTGGCCCGGTGGAAGAAGCAATCATTATAATTTTGATCTCAACCGCGACTGGGCCTGGCAAACTCAAAAGGAAAGCCAGCATCGCTTAAAAGTGTATAATACCTGGCTCCCGCAGGTGCATGTGGACTTTCACGAACAGGGAGTAAATGAGCCGTATTATTTTGCACCGGCAGCAGAGCCTTTTCATGAAGTAATTACTCCCTGGCAGCGGGAGTTCCAGACGATGATCGGAAAGAACCATGCCCGTTATTTCGATAAGGAAGGATGGCTGTATTTTACAAAAGAACGGTTCGACCTTTTTTATCCTTCTTACGGTGATACCTATCCGACTTATCATGGTGCCATTGGTATGACCTACGAACAGGGAGGTATTCGTGCTGGCCTTGGAATTATCAATGAAGATGGGGATACTTTAACACTGGTTGACCGTGCACAACATCATTTTACAACCGGAATGAGCACTGTTGAAATAACCTCCCAGCATGCAGCTAAAGTGGTAAAAGAATTCAGGAATTATTTCACGAATGTGTTGGGCAAACCGGCAGGTGAATTTAAATCCTGGGTTATTAAAAATGATGGTACGGATCGCGTTAGCAGACTTTTGTCCCTGCTTGATAAAAACCTGATCGATTGGTCCTATGCTTCGGCTGCGAATTATTCGGGACTGAATTATTTTACCGGGAAATCAGAAAATTTTAAAGCCGAAGCAGGTGATATTGTAATCAATCTAAACCAGCCCAAAGGTAATTTTATCAAAGTGCTGTTTGAGCGCAACTCTGCCATTACAGATTCCGCTACCTATGATATTACTGCCTGGTCGATGCCCTATGTGTATGGATTGAAAGCCTATGGCGTTTCAAACTATATTACTGCTACTACCAAAACTTCTCCCGGAATCAGGGATATCGCAGTTGAGCCTAACGCGTATGCATACGCGATTAAATGGGATGGATTGAACAGTGCCAAATTCCTGGCCGGGGCAATTCAAAAAGGATTGAAAGTGCGTACTGTCCAACAGCCTTTTCAGTCGGGCAGCCAGATCTTTGATAAAGGAAGTTTGCTGGTTACCAAAGCAGCCAATGCCGGAAAGAATTTATTAAAAGAAGTGCAGGAGATCGCTGCGGCAACCCAATCGCAGCTCTATTCAATTCCTTCCGGGTTTGTAGACAAAGGCTACGATTTTGGTTCGAGTAATGTACGTATCATCAATGCCCCGAAAGTGGCCTTGCTGGCTGGAGAATCCATCTCTTCCCTTGGATTCGGGGAACTATGGCATTTCTTCGATACCCAATTAAAATATCCGGTTACTGTAATGAGTGCGTCCGACTTTATCCGCGAAGGGATGAACAAGGTTGATGTACTTATTCTGCCGGATGGTAACTATGATTTCTTTTCCAGAAAAGAAGTGAATGAAGACCTGAAAGCATGGGTCCGGAGAGGAGGAAAAATCATTGCCATGGAAAATGCGGTAGCGCAAATGGCAAGAGCGGATTGGGGCATTAAGTTAAAAGATGCAGACGAAAAAAAACCGGAAGGAAAAGCTGATTATTCAGTACTGAAGAAGTTTGAAAACCGGGAACGCGACTGGTTAAAAAACAGCATGCCTGGTTCTATTTTCCGACTTGAACTGGATAATTCGCATCCGCTTGGATTTGGATACCCTGATTATTATTACAGTCTTAAACAGGATGGCAATTTGTATGAGTTCTTCAAAGAAGATGGCTGGAATGTAGGCGTGATTAAGCGCGACAATTATGTAAGCGGGTTTGCCGGAACAGATATCCGGCCAAAATTGAATGATGCCCTGCTGATTGGTGCGCAGGATATGGGCCGTGGCCAGGTTATCTATTTTGCAGACAATCCGATTTTCCGGAGTTTCTGGGAAAACGGAAAGCTGCTGCTTTGCAACGCATTATTTTTAACAGGACAATAAGAGTTTCACCCGACCGGTGCCACCCGACCGGTGGCACCGGTCGGGTGAACTTTTGTATTTTACGAATCAATGAACAATTATTTACGCTTCCTTTTAATCGGGGCAGTTTTACCGTTAAGTCTGCTGGCGCAAAAACCGGCTGGTTCATCCTCCGCCGATATCCTGCAGGGGTTGCAAAAGTTAAAAGTACTGGGAACAGTGCTCTATGTTGCGGCACATCCGGATGATGAAAACACCCGGCTGCTGGCCTACCTGGCGAATGAAAAAAAATATCGTACCGGCTATTTATCGCTCACCCGGGGAGATGGCGGTCAGAACCTGATTGGCGAGGAGCAGGGTGTTTCGCTTGGCTTAATCCGTACGCAGGAATTACTGGCAGCCAGGAGAATTGATGGAGCAGAACAGTTTTTTACCAGGGCATTTGATTTTGGTTTCAGTAAATCCACCGATGAAGCGTTGCGCATCTGGAACAAGGAAAAAATTCTGGCAGATGTGGTGTTTGTGATCAGACGATTCAAACCGGATGTAATCATTACCCGTTTTCCACCGGATACCCGTGCAGGTCATGGACACCATTCCGCCTCTGCAGCACTCGCGATTGAAGCGTTCAAGGCAGCCGGAGATCCCAATCGGTTTCCGGAACAATTTGTCATGACCGAGCCCTGGAAACCCAAACGGCTGTTGTGGAATACCTATAATTTCGGATCCAATAATACCCAGCGCGACGATCAGTTTAAACTGGATGTGGGAAGTTTCAATCCGCTGCTTGGTAAAGGGTATGGTGAAATTTCTGCTGAAAGCAGGAGTCAGCATAAAAGCCAGGGGTTTGGTGTACCCGCACAGCGCGGTCAGCAATACGAATTTTTCTCGCATACCGATGGCGATCCGCTTAATAAGGAGCTGCTGGATGGTATCAGCACAGACTGGTCGAGGGTAAATAGTTCCCAACTCAATTTGTCCGTTGATTCACTGATTGAACAATTTAATCCGATCAATCCTTCTGCCTCTGTGCCAGCATTGGTTCGTTTGTACAACAGGGTTGATCAGAACGTTCGGGATTATTACTGGAAAGAAAAAAAGAAAACAGAAATTCAACTATTGATCAATGCCTGCCTGGGTTTCTATGTTGAAGCGGTGGCCAATCAACAGGTGGCGGTAACCGGAGATTCCCTGCAAATCAGTTTCAATCTCATAAACTCCAGCAGGCAACCGGTAACTGATCTCAGCATCGAGCTGGAGGATACTGTTGTGCAGCTAACTAAATCTGCTGTTAACAATGAATATTACACGAGAAGATTGTCGCGGTTCATTACGGAAGACTTTAATAAGACACAACCCTATTGGTTAAGAGACCAGATGGATTCGGGAAGTTTCACCGTGAAAATGCCGAACCTGATTGGAAATGCAGAAATTAAATGGGACGAATTCGAATTGCGTTACAAGGTAGAGAACACCGAATTCCGCCAGCGCATTCCGTTACAATACAAATACACGGATCCGGTAAAAGGAGAAATTTACCAGCCGGTAATGGTCGTTTCGCCAGTTGTATTGGGAATGGAACCTGGCGTAGTGCTGCAAAACCTGGTTCCAAAACATCCTCAATATCTGAATCTGATTTATAAAAGTTATCAGCAACGGGATACAGTGAAAGGAAGACTGGTGTTTGATCTGATGCAGGGCGACAAAAATTTTCAGAAAAGTCTTTCCTACCAGCTACCTCTTCCCAAAAACACCATGCAATCAGTGACCCTTCCGCTGGATACCCTGTTCAGGGCCCAGGTTCCTGACCGGATTTATCCATGGGTTGAAATTCCGGAAACCAATCGGCGCATTCGTTATAACAATGGATTGAAACTGATTCAGTACGATCATATTCCTACTATTCATTATTTTCTGCCAACCAGTGTCACTGTCGTAAAGGAAGAAATCCGTGTTGTGGGCAAAACCGTTGGATATATTCCAGGTTCGGGTGATGCCATTCCTGAAGCGCTCAAACAGATGGGTTATACGGTTATCGTACTGGATGAAGCTACCCTGGGGGGATATGACTTACGCAAGTTGGATGCCATTATCACCGGTGTGCGTGCTTATAATGTAATGGAATCTCTCGGTAACCATTACACGAAACTGATGGCCTATGTGGAAGGCGGGGGCAACCTGATTGTACAATACAATACCTCCAACCAGTTGGGAACAGTGAAGTCGAAGATTGGACCCTATCCATTTTCGATTGTGCGCAACCGTATTACGGATGAAAACGCTCCGGTGAGCTTTGTTAATCCGGCACATCCGGTATTGAATTTTCCCAATAAAATCACCCAGGCGGATTTTCAGGGATGGAAACAGGAGCGCAGCATTTATCATGCGGCAGATTTTGACAATCGGTTTGAAACCATTCTTTCCATGAATGATCCGGATGAGAAACCGGATGCCGGCAGCCTGATCATTGCCCGGCACGGAAAAGGATATTTCACGTACACGGGATTGGTTTTTTTCCGCCAGTTACCGGCAGGAGTAGCTGGATCTTACCGGCTGCTGGCAAACCTGATCGGGTTAAATCAGAAAAAGCAATTTTAAAATGGCAGCTAATAATAACAGCAGGAGAGATATCGGAATAGCACTGGCCATTGCCATTGGGCTGATTATTGGCATCTTTATTAAAAGGGTACATATCGGACTTTTAATCGGACTGGGTATTGGTCTGCTAAGCGCGGGATTGATATCCGGACGTAAAAAATAATTCACCCGACCGGTGCCACCCGACCGGTGCCACCGGTCGGGTGAGAAAGGAGGAAACATGCAAGAACAGGAAAAAATACCCCTATTTAAAAGCTGGAAGGCCTGGTACATTTTTGTGCTGGTCCTGCTGGTGCTGCAGATCATTGCCTTTCACTTTTTTACCCGCTATTTTTCATGAGTGTATTAGACTGGATCATACTGGCTGTAGTGCTTTGCGGCATCATCTTTTACGGATTATACCGGAGTGCCAGCAGCAAAAACCTGGATGGTTATTTTCTCGGTAACCGATCCCTGCCCTGGTACCTGGTGTTACTAAGCATCATGGGAACTCAGGCAAGTGCGGTTACCTTTATTTCTGCACCCGGACAGGCATTTGATGATGGCATGCGGTTCGTACAGTATTATTTCGGACTTCCGATTGCGATGGTGGTGATTTCTGTATTTTTTGTACCCATTTTTCATCGGCTTAAGGTTTACACTGCCTATGAATACCTGGAACAGCGATTTGATAAAAAGACCAGAACATTTACATCCATTTTATTTCTGTTGAGCCGGGGCTTATCAACCGGTATCAGCATTTATGCACCCTCCATCATTCTTTCCTCTTTATTGGGGTGGAATATCTATCTCACCAATATTGTTATGGGCGGGCTGCTGATCATCTATACCGTAACAGGTGGGGCAAAAGCCGTGGCCTATACCCAGCAATTACAACTGATCATCATTTTTTCCGGGATGTTTATCGCGGCTTACATGATGGTCAATCTTTTACCGGAAGGCATCGGATTTATTGATGCATTGAAAGTAAGCGGACAAATGGGCAAGCTGAATGTGATAACCAGTGGCCATACGGAAACTGGTTTTGACTGGTCTGACCGGTACAATATATGGAGCGGCATCATTGGCGGTTTTTTTCTTTCCTTATCCTATTTTGGCACAGATCAAAGTCAGGTAGGGAGATATCTCACCGCAAAAAGTCTGACTGAAAGCAGGATCGGCTTACTTATGAATGGCATTGTAAAAGTGCCCATGCAGTTTGCGATTCTGTTGATCGGTGCATTACTCTTTACGTTTTATCAATTTAACCAGGGACCGGTCTTCTTCAACAAAGCTGTTTCTGCCAATGTGGTTGATGCCACTGCCAAACAGGAACTGACCAGCATTGAAACAGCCTTTGAAGAGAAATCAGCCAAACAATCCAGCCTGGTTAGTCAGTTTGTCAGAGAGCCTGAAAACAGCGCTCTTGCTGAGCAGATTCAATCCAATCAGCAGGAGTTGCAGCAATATCGTAAGGAATATAAAACTACTCTGAAAAAAGCAGTCCCGCTTGCTGATGTAAATGATACCAACTATGTTTTTCTGCGATTTGTAGTTGACCATTTACCGGAGGGCATTGTAGGACTGCTGATTGCAGTGATCTTTCTTGCCTCCTGGGGCAGTATCGCCGCTGCACTGAATTCACTGGCTTCAAGCACGGTTTGCGATCTTCATAAACAGTATTCTAAAACGACGTTCACCCCAATCGCAGAATATAAAATGTCGAAATGGTATACCCTGGGATGGGGATTGTTTTGTATTGGTACGGCCCAATTTGCCAACAATATGGGTAGCCTGATTGAAGCGGTAAATGTGTTGGGCTCCCTTTTTTACGGAGTAATATTGGGCATTTTCCTGGTTGCTTTTTTCTTTAAATGGGTAGGAGGTACGGCTACTTTCTGGAGTGCTGTAATAACTGAGGCCATCGTTGTATTCCTGTTCTGGAAAGGAAAAATGGCCTTTCTCTGGCTGAACCTGGTTGGCGCAGTGGTATTAATTCTGCTTGCCATTTTGCTTCATGCAACGCTCGGAAATAAAAAGAGGTCATTGCCTTAAAGCACTGGCTGTATGAAACCTTTATTACTCATTTCCACACTTTCTGGTCTGCTCATGCTGGCTGCCTGTGGTAAAGAAAATCTCAGTTCCGGAAAGGAATTGCTGGGGAGTTGGGTAGATGTAAATCATACAGCTGATACACTGGTGTTTTTCAAAAAAGACGGAATGGTGGTGCTGCTGGATAATTCCCTGACTTATCGTACGATTCGTCATAACTCAACCAATTTTGATGTACTCACCAATCAGTTTGAAGTGCGATTGGCCCCGGGTGAATTGTTAACCCGGCCGCTGACCATGCGGGAAACCGGCATAGAGCAATTTATGCGGGGAAAATTTGAATGGATCCAGGGGAAACGGACTTTCACCGTGGAGCCTCACGGCTTCCGGCTCTACCTGAGTTGTATAGGCTGCCCCCAGCAGTTTAGAAAAATTGATTAATCATGGACGGGGAAGAATAAGGTGAAATGTGAAATGTGAGAAGTGAGAAGTGAGTAGTGAAAGGTGAAAGGTGAAACAAAGAAGCCCGGCGATTGCCGGGCTTCTTTTATTTTGCTATAGCGCTATTATTTCAAGCTAGCCAGTAATTTTTGGTTGAGAACCACATAATCGTCGTTCTTGGCTTCTTTTGCCAATTCCATAGATTTGTTAGCTGCTGCAACGGCTTCCGCTTTTTTGCCCAGTTTAGCCAGACAGCTGGCACGCTGATGGTGCACCCAGAAAGCCTTCGGATTTTGTTCAGTGGCTTTTGTCAGCCAGCCCAGGGCTTTGTTCATGTCCTTGCCGTTCTCCATGTAATACATGGCAGCCTGGAAATATGGAAACTTATCTCCTTTTTCCAGTTCCTGAATCTGAGCCATCACTTTGCCATCGATATTGGCTTTGATAGGCACTGTTACAACCGTTTTATCCCATACGATATCCATATTCATTGAAGTGCCCTGGATATTGTCAAAACCGATCATAAAGCTTTCCAGACTAAAAGGAAGTGTTTCCGGACGAACTGTTACCCGAACCACATCCTGGTCCTGTTTGTAAGCAGCCGGACTGGTAACATCGAGTTGTTTGGTAAGGATTATAACCCACTCATTGGCACCCGGAATGCTGAGCAGTCCGTATTTGCCGGCTGGAACGGGTTTGCCGCCAAATTCCACATCATCACCAAAAGTGATGGTTGTTGCGCCATTGGCACCGGTACGCCAAACTTTTCCATAAGGCACCAAATCACCGAAAACGGAGCGGTTCCGAACAGCGGGACGGGAATAGGAAACTTCAACATTTGACAACGCGAACTCCTGTTTTATGTAGGCAGCCGGACTGGGTTGAGGGGTCTTAAGCTGCGCCTGTGCGCCCTGCAGCATACAAAAAGCTACAGAAAGCGTAAGAATGATTTTTTTCATGATGAGCTGATTTTTAAGTGACAAATATAACGGGCTACGAAGCTAATTGTTTATGTTCAAATGGATGAACGGAAAGCAGGATGATATTCATGAAGGGTGCGGCGCAAAAATTCACGGTCCAGGTGTGTATAGATTTCGGTGGTGGTAATGCTTTCATGGCCCAGCATTTCCTGAACCGCCCGGAGGTCGGCTCCTCCTTCTACCAGGTGGGTGGCGAAAGAATGCCGGAATGTATGCGGTGATATTGACTTTTGAATACCCGCTTTTTTTGCCAGCTCTTTTATTACCAGAAAGATCATCACCCTGGTCAATGCCTGTCCGCGACGATTCAGGAATACAATATCTTCCGCTCCCGATTGTACGGTCTGGTGAGCACGAACCTGATTCAGGTAGATATTCATTTGCCGGATGGCATTCTCCCCAATGGGAACCAGTCGTTCTTTGTTTCCTTTTCCAATTACCCTGATAAAACCGGCATCCAGGTATAAGCAGGAAATTTGAAGACTAACGATCTCGCTCACCCGCAGTCCGCAACTGTACATCGTTTCCAGGATTGCTTTATTCCGTTCGCCTTCCGGTTTGCTCAGATCAATGGCGGCAATAAGCAGTTCAATTTCTACGTAACTCAATGTGTCGGGAAGTTTTCGCTGCAACTTGGGCGCTTCGAGTAATGCTGTGGGATCAGTTCGGGTGATTTGTTCTACCAGGCAATAGGTATAAAAACTCCGGAGTCCGGATAATATCCTGGCCTGCGAACGCTGGCTCATACCCAGTTCCGCTATCCAGCGAAGGAAGGATTGTAATTGTTCCGTAGTAATGGTATCTGGCGAACCCGTTTGTCCCGATAGCTCCAGGTAACGGAGAAGTAATTCCAGGTCATGCAGGTAAGCGGCCACTGAATGAGCTGCCAGTGATTTTTCCAGGCGAAGCCAGGCTTTGAATCCTTTTTTATAAGATACCCACATGATAATTTGTTCCTGTATCGGAAGCAATTTAACGCATTGAATCCTTTATATTGCGATTTCATAAACAAGTGACCGAATGGAGCTGGCGACTAATCCCCGTGCTGTTAACCTGCGACAGTTTAAAAAGCAGGTAATTGAAAGAAAACGTACCCTGAAGCGATTTTTGACAAAACTTGAAAATGAACGTCCCAGGGGAATCGATAAAATGACCCCGGTTATTGAACAGGAAGTGTGGTCGGAGGTTGATTGCCTTACCTGTGCGAATTGCTGCAAGAAAATGAGTCCCACATTCACTAAAAAAGATCTGGTACGTATTTCAGCTCATCTCGATATGACGGTGGATGCGTTTAAAGAAAAGTGGCTGTATTTTGATAAAAAAGACAAGGACTGGATGAATGTAAAACAGCCCTGTCAGTTTTTGGATCTCAAAACCAATATGTGCGGAATTTATGAAGTGCGTCCCGCAGATTGTGCCGGTTTTCCGCATCTGAGTAAAAAGAAAGCAGTGGATTATATGCATGTGCACAAACAGAATATTGAATACTGTCCGGCTACATTTAAAATGGTGGAAAAACTGAAAGCTGCTCTCTCGCTTGTTCAGATCAGCCGTGCGGTTTAAGACAGGTCCTGGAAATAGTGAATCTGCACTGCTGCCGAAGTGATCTCTACAGCAAGTACATCAAAACTGATACGTTTCCATTGCGGATTGATTTCCAGAAAAGCCGAAGCAACGGATTGTATATGCTGTAATTTTCTGGCATTCACAGCCCTTTCAGGTGTGCCGAACCCGGTTCCTCTGCGTGTTTTGACTTCCGTGAAATGCAACACCTGCTGGTAACTGGAAATGATATCGATTTCTTTATTACGATGCTTCCAGTTACGGTGCAGGATGCAATGTCCTAATTTTTCGAGATAGCAGACCGCTTCCTGTTCACCCTGGTTTCCGGTATCTAAATTTGCCTGTTTCACTCTCTGATTTTATCCTAATTTCGGCTCGCTATGGATATTCAAAATAAGTTATTTGATCTGGAAGGAAGTGTACAACCCTATCAATGGGGTGGTTTTACCTATATACCTACCTTGTTATCACGGGAGGTAAAAGCGGGACAACCATCGGCGGAATACTGGTTGGGTGCGCACGTACAGGCGCCGTCTATCGTCAATGGTGAAATGAAACTTGATGTTCTGCTGCAGCAGCATCCTGAATTGCTTGGTGATATGGTGCAGTCAAAATTCGGACGGTTGCCCTATTTGCTGAAAGTACTGGACGTAAAAGACATGCTGAGTATCCAGGTGCATCCCTCCCGGGAAAATGCCAGGCTGGGATTTGCTGCAGAAAATGCGGCAGGTGTGGCACTGACGGCTTCCAATCGCAATTATAAAGATGATAATCACAAGCCTGAACTGGCTTATGCATTGGGTGAGTTCTGGTTGTTACATGGATTCAGAGATCCAGCTTCTCTGAAACAAATACTTGTTGAAAGAGCCGAATTAGCCTTTTTACTGGAATTGTTTGGTGAGCGCGATTATGCGAATTTATACCGCTCGGTGATGGAAATGCCGGAAGAAGAAGTAGCGGCGCGATTAGAACCCTTGCTGAATCGTCTTCTTCCCGACTATGAAGCGGGTAGATTGTTGAAATCCAGTCCGGATTTTTGGGCAGCAAGAGCGGCCATCACCTATAATCAACCCGGAAAGATCGACCGTGGTATTTTCAGCATCTACCTGTTAAACCTGGTAGAAATGAAAAAGGGCCAGTCCATTTTCCAGGATGCAGGTGTTTTACATGCCTACCTGGAGGGACAGAATATAGAAATCATGGCGAATTCGGATAATGTATTGAGAGGCGGACTTACCCCCAAATATGTTGATGTGCCGGAGCTGATGAAACATGTACGCTTTGATCCCTGTACGCCGGAATTGCTGGAAGGGACAGATGTGCAGCCCTTTGAAAAAGCTTTTCTGACACCTGCAGACGATTTTGAATTACATCTGCTGGAATTACCTGCCGGTGCATCGATGCATTTGAATACCGCCACTACTGATATATTGTTAGTAACGGAAGGGGACCTGCAGCTACAGGAAGTGGGTACGGGATTTTCTACCACGCTGGGAAGAGGGCATTCCGTGTTACTGACTGCAGGGGCTGTCCTAAAGATTTCCACAGCAGGGGGGAGCCAGGCATTTCGGGCCACCGTACCTGGTGCTGCCAAGTGAAAATCCCCTATTTTTGTGGCTGATCCTTAACATTCGAGTATTTGAATATGAAACTGAATAAATCGCTGATAGTATCATTTGTACTGCTGATAGTGGTTGCTGCCGTATACCGCATTATACCGTCCCGGCCATTTGGATTTGCTCCTCAATTGGCTATGGCCATATTTGGTGGGGCATTGATAAAGGATAAAAAATGGGCATTTGCTCTGCCCATCTTCTCCATGTTCCTGAGTGATCTGCTATATCAGGGCCTGTATAACGCAGGAATTACAACTACCCAGGGGTTTTATAGTGGTCAGGTTATGAATTATGCCCTGTTTGCACTGATGACCGTGATCGGTTTTTATATCAGAAAGATTAATGTACTGCAGGTTGGTCTCGCTTCGGTTGCAGCACCAACGGTATATTTCCTGTTATCAAATTTTGGGGTGTGGGTATTTGGTGGTGGATGGGGACATCCAAAAACAATGGCAGGCTTACTGGCGACGTATGCAGACGGCATACCTTTCTATCCGGTGAGCGTGTATTCCACCCTGTTTTTCAGTTTACTCCTCTTCGGTGGATATTATCTGCTCTATGGCAATAGAAAAATCGAGTTGGCGCATAGCTAACTTTCTTTTATTCCAGTTTCCCCGAAACAATTTTTAGCTGCCGGGTTGTTCCGCCTTCCATCAGTTTCCAGTTGTTGAGATTGATGCGGCCGTTTCCTTCATCGGAACCTTTAATGATGTAAGCTTTCAGGGGAGCTTTGGACCCCGACCATTCGAGCTTTTCTCCTGGCTCACAAATGTCCGGCCCACCTGATACATTCCAGATAAACCAGGCCTCGTTGGTTCCGAATACTGTGGCCCAGCCAGTTTCATCAATGGCTACAGCCGTTTTTTCATTAACCCCGATTCCTCTCACGGTTTTGAGCTTTTCTTCTTTTAGCAAACGTGCCAGCCAACTAATATGCCTGCCCTGCCGGTTACGCTGACTGTAATGTGAATCGGTGATGGTATTTGCCAGTATCCCTGTTGCAATAAAATCTTTTCTTCCAATCGCATTGGCAATATGATAGGGACTTTCAAGTGCTGTCCCGGATTGGATGGTACCGTATTGAGCAGAGAAATAATAGTCTCCCAGAATAGCACAACCGGCACTGGTGCCACCAACCGGTACTTTCTTTTCATTGATGAGAAAATTGATGGCATCTTCAACTGGCGAATCTCTCCAGAATCGGGTATAATTCCATTGGTCGCCGCCTGCGATGAACAGGAGTTCTGCTTTGCGGATTTTGTCTGCTACCAGGGGCAGAAAGGCTTTATCGCGACTATCAATCAGAATGGTTTCAACAGAGTTGACGGTTGCGAGGTCGAAAAGATATTGATTGTACCCATCGGCGCCGGAAGAACGGATGACCACAACATCTCCGCCGCCGGCACGATTCAGCAACCAGCGCATGGCGGCAGTTACATCGGTGCTGCCGCCGGCCAGCAGCAAACCGGGTTGGGTACTTGATTGTACATCAGAGGAGTCTCCTGTAAGAAAGATGCGCAGATTGTTTACACCGCTTTCCTGCGCACATAGTTGCATAGGCAAACTAACCAGTAGCAACAAACGAAAAAATAGCGTCCGGGTTTTCATACGTACAAAAGAGTTTAGTGTTTTAATCAGGCCATTACGGCAACAAGGTGAAGAGCGGTTTCAGCAAGTTCCCGGTTTCCCTGCATCAAAACAGCCTCCGGGTATTTAGAAAGCAGCTCTTCCGGCCGGATGGCTTTGGTGAATAATTGCCAGGCGAAGGCTGCCTGTATTTCTACAAAGGCAGCAGGTATTGTATTTATTTCTTTGTATAATTTCCAATGGGCATCTTCTTTGATTAGGAACCATTCTGCAGTTGGAAGCTGCGGAACACGTATTCGAATGGAACTGCCTGTTTCAGCATTATGGTGGCGATACTGATAAGGCAGCCCTCTCATCATGGTTTCCAGAAATGGAAGATAGAGGGTTGGGTCCAGTAATGGCTGAAGAGTGCCCAATGCTTCCCGGATCTGTGCCTGGTGGTGCCATTTCTCCGTGTATTCCCGCGCGATGTGAAACCAGTTAAGTGAGCTTTCTTCACCTGCCCATGCAACTGCAAAGAGAGCGGGACTGAAGGGATCTAACTGACGATAGTAATTGGAAACAAGCGGACCTGTACTGGCCAGAAGGTCAGTGAGTACTTCGGGACTTACCCGGGTAAAAGCGTTCACCCAATTGCCATTGAGCTGGTTCAACCAGCCTACCAGATCCTGGTAACTATCAATAGGTGGAGGCGTTTCTCCGAAAAAGGAATCTCTTCCCATGGAAAGGGTTCTGAGATTCCCGTCCAATAAATGGGCGGCAACATCTTTGACGCTCCATTTACGCGCCAGGGTAGGACGTTGCCAGTCTTCGTCTGTGCAGGAGCGTAAGCTTTCTATCAGCAGCTTATCTAGTTGTTCAAAAAGATCGGAAAGAAGAAGAGGTTTCATTGGTGAGCGCTTACATTAATTGATCCGGATAGTTTACCTGCGGAGGGGCAATTGATTTATTTTGAAGATACCGGTTTTTCCAGGCTGTAAACGCAGCCAGTACTGCCAACAGGAACACAACACTAAGGCCTGTGGCCATTGTAAATTTTTCGGATATGATTCCGATCAGGGAAGGGCCTGCCAGAAAGCCCAGTAAGCCTCCGGTAGCAACCGCTGAAATGCCGCTAACTGCGCTTACTCCCGGTACCTTTGTAGCAGTACTGAAAAGTATGGGAACTACACAGGAAAATCCGATACCAACCAGGGTAAATCCGGCAATTGCAACCGGTATGGATGTGAAGCTGACGGCGAGCAGATAGCCTGTTGCCGCTATCAGGCATCCGGCGATCACCACCCGTTTGTTTCCAATGGAAGGGATGAGGGTGTCTCCATTAAATCTTCCCAGCGCCATGGCAATGGAAAAACCAGCGAACCCGATACCGGCAATTGCTTTTGTTCCATGCAATGATTCCCGCAGGTAAAGTGCGCTCCAGTCGGCCACACAGCCTTCTCCCATAAAGGTGACAAAACAAATAAAAGAGAGACCGATTACACCGCCGGATGGAAGGCGAAAGCGGCTATCGGAAGTAATCTCTACATGATGCGACAATAACTCGGAACGAAGTAGAATCAGTCCGGTTGCTAGTGCTATTGCTACGATACCAATTTGCCAGAAGGCGGGAATCTGGAGCCAATAAAAGAAAGAAGCGAGACCTGCGCTGATACCACCGCCTAAACTGTACATACCATGAGAGGTGCTCATAAGGCGGCGCTGCAATTTTTTTTCGAGTTGATCAACCATTGCATTGGTGGACACCCCATTTAAAAATCCAGTCATCCCTGTTGTAAACAGAGCGAGCATCAATATGGGAATAGCGGGTGCAGTAACCTGGAGGATAAATGCCGCGCAATAAAAAAGACTGCCATAAAACATCCAGTTGCCTACGGGGACCCGTTTAAAAAACCAGGGGGCGATTGCCACGCCGGTAAGTGCACCCATGGGTGCAAGAAGCAGGGTAAGGCCAAGGGTGGCATCCGTAAGATCCAGCCGTTGTTTAACCTGCGGGATGGCCGCCACCCAGATGCCCAATAAAATACTGGAAACGGCAAAAAGATAGCCAATGCTGAGGCTGGAACGATGGCGGAGGTACAATACGGTATTGGAAAGCATCGTAAACGCTGGTTAAAGTGATTTGGTAAGCACCAACTGGTGCTTGCAGGGAATTCCGTCTTCCAGAATAGGTTGAGGGTAATGGTGGGTGAAATAATTCCAGCGAACATCTGTCAGTTCGAAACCGGCCTGTTGGTATAACTGAAACGGTTTGATACTTGAGTTACCGGTACAGACCTGTAATTCTGTAAATCCGAGTCGCGCTGCTCGTTCACCTGCTTCCTGTAACAACAATTTTCCAATTCCTTTTCTCCGGTATCCGGGTGCAACGGCGAGCACTTTGATCTCAGCCTTTGTTTTGCCTTCCGGAGACAGTGCCAGTACACCCACGATGGAGTCGAGATGATTGGCAACCAGCTTGAGGCAATGAGGCAGGTATTCAGCTACCTGTTCTTCGTTGGGGTCAGCCATGAGAATTAGGGGCATGGGGGGAGGAACTGAATCCGGCAGAGAGCTGATGCGAACATCAGGGGGCAGTTTGGTTTCGGTCATATACCAAATATCCAATATTTCCAGCAACCGAAATCATTAAGGAAAATTCAGCAGTACTTAGGCGTTTTCAGCTTCATATTCCTTGTCGATCAGCAGGTGTTTGCTATCTGCAGCGGTGGTTGCCAGCACATCACAGCGGTTGTTGAAAGGGTTATCAGCATGCCCTTTCACCCACTTGAACCGGATATGATGTTTTTGTGCGAGTTCGTAGTATTGGGTCCAGAGATCTCGGTTCTTTTTTCCGCCCTTGAAATTCGTTGCGATCCAGTTTTTCAGCCAGCCTTCTTCAACGGCTTTCACCACATATTGGCTATCGCTGTAGATGGTGATTTTTAAACCGGTTTTGGTAAGCGCTTCAAGGCCTTTGATAACCGCCATCAATTCCATGCGGTTATTGGTGGTTTTGCGATATCCCTGGGACAGTTCTTTTTCTTTGGTACCCCATTTTAAAATGGTGCCATAGCCACCTGGTCCGGGGTTACCCCGGCTGGCGCCGTCTGTGTAGATGATGAGTTCGGACATGAGAAAGTGAGATGTGAGATGTGAGATGTGAGATGTGAAATGTGAAACGTGAGACGTGAGATGGTTATTTCGTCTCACGTCTCAGGTTTGACGTTTCACGTCTGTATCACTCCCGTTTTAAATGTTGGTATTTCCGGGTTGTGGTTCGCGGCTTCGATGCCGGAGGCGATTACCCGTCGGGTATGCTGCGGATCGATGATTTCGTCTACCCATAATCGTGAGGCCGCATAATAGGGAGAAGTCTGTTCATCGTATTTTTGTTTGACCGCCTGTAAGAGCTCCTGCTCTTTTTCGGCAGTAATTGTTTCTCCTTTTGCCTGCATGGACGCCACCTGGATCTGCATCAGGGTTTTGGCAGCCTGATCGCCCCCCATAACGGCAATTTTCGCCGTTGGCCAGGCATAAATAAATCGGGGATCATAGGCTTTGCCACACATCGCATAGTTTCCTGCTCCATAGGAATTTCCCACCACAATCGTGATTTTGGGAACTACCGAATTGGCTACAGCGTTTACCAGTTTGGCGCCATCTTTAATAATACCAGCATGTTCACTCCGGCTGCCCACCATAAACCCGGTTACATCCTGCAGAAAAACCAGTGGAATTTTTTTCTGGTTACAGTTCATAATAAATCGTGCTGCTTTATCGGCACTATCGTTATAGATGACACCACCCATCTGCATTTCGCCTTTTTTACTTTTTACAATCAGGCGTTGATTTGCAACAATACCGACTGCCCATCCCTCTATACGGGCATAGCCGCAGAGAATGGTTTTACCATATTCCGCTTTGAATTCCTCAAATTCAGAATTATCCACCAGGGTATTGATCAGGTCCCGCATATCATAGGGCTTACTGTTGTTTTCAGCCAGCACAGTATAGATTTCTTCCGATGCAATTTTGGGTGGTAGGGGCTTTGAGCGATTGAATCCTGCCTGCTTCGGTTCGGCCAGTTTGGCAACGATCTTTTTAACCTGATCGAGGCATTCTTTTTCCGTCGGGAATTTATAGTCGGCAATACCGGAAAGGGCATTGTGCGTTTCGGCGCCACCCAGGGTTTCAGCATCAATATCTTCTCCGATGGCCGCTTTAACGAGGTAGGGACCGGCCAAAAATATGGAGCCATTTCCTTCTACCATCAGGGTTTCATCGCTCATAATGGGAAGGTAGGCGCCACCTGCCACGCAGGGCCCCATAACTGCAGCAATCTGTGTGATGCCCATAGCACTCATTCGGGCATTGTTCCGGAAGATCCGGCCAAAATGCTCTTTATCGGGAAAGATCTCATCCTGCATGGGCAGGAATACACCCGCACTATCCACCAGGTAAATTACGGGCAGGTGATTCTCCATGGCGATCTCCTGCATGCGCAGGTTTTTTTTGCCGGTTATAGGAAACCAGGCTCCGGCTTTAACCGTCTGGTCGTTGGCCAGTAGCACACATTGCCGCCCACTCACATATCCAATTCCTGCAACGGTTCCCCCAGCCGGACAGCCGCCCTGTTCCTCATACATTCCATAACCGGCAAAACTGCCAATTTCCAGGAATTCGGACCCCGGATCAATCAGGTAACTGATACGTTCCCTTGCTGTCCATTTATTTTTTTCATGCTGTTTCTCAATGGATTTTTTGCCTCCGCCCATCAAAATTTTCTCCCGACGTTTCTTCAAATCACTGAGCAATAATTTCATGGCATCCTCATTCCGGTGTTTTTCAATATTCATGGCAGGCATTTTTGAATTTTCTTTTTGCATTGAACATTCTATTATTGCGAATAGTTGTAACAACATGCAGGAAAGAACGGGGCAAAGATACCGGTATACGGGTTTATTCATTCTGGCAGGCGCGGCTTTATTCATTAAGCTGTTGTCTATTTTTCCCGGTATGGTGGAAAAATATTATTCCACCGGGGTATATCCGGTTATTTCCAGAATTCAACGCTTTTTATTTGGCTGGATGCCTTTCAGTTTTGGTGATCTGCTCTACGCGGCGGCAACTATCGGACTGGTATATGCGCTGGTGAAGTTCGTCCGGGCCCTCTTGCAAAAACGAATGGATGCCCGCTGGTTACTGCGTGCAGGGGTAAAACTGATGCGGGTTTGGCTCTGGGTTTATATTCTTTTTAACGGGCTCTGGGGGTTGAATTATAACCGTGTGGGTATCGCCCAACAGGCGGGCATTCGTGCAACTGCTTACAGCACCTCCGAACTCGATAGCCTGGTTCAGGTAGTAATGCAACGGATGGAATCGAATCGAACAATTTCCTTGCCGGAACGGCAGCCCTTACGCCATAAACGAACCCTTTTTACACGGGCGTTCAGTGCTTACCAGCAGCCGGGCAGCCGGGCCATATTCCTGAAATATGGCGGGCAATCGGTAAAGCCATCCCTATATAGTTACCTGGGCAATTACCTGGGATTTACTGGATATTACAATCCGTTTACCGGTGAGGCGCAGGTGAATACTACCGTGCCAGTTTTTGTTCAGCCCTTTACCACCTGCCATGAAATCGGTCACCAGCTTGGGTATGCCAGAGAAAACGAGGCCAATATGGCTGGTTTTCTGACGGCCAGTAAAAGTGAGAGTCCGGCTTTCCGCTATTCCGCCTATTTTGATCTTTTCCTCTATGCCATCCGTGATCTGAATCTGCGGGATTCAACAAGGGCGCAGCAGCATATGAAGCAATTGCCGGCCGGTATCAGAGAAGACCTGCATGCTTTACGCAAATTCAACCAGGAACATGTGGGATTACTGGAGCCGATGGTAAGAACCCTGTATGGGCAATACCTGAGAGCCAATCAGCAACCCTCCGGTTTATTAAGTTATAACCAGGTGGTTGCATTGGTAATTGCTTATGGCAGAAAATATGGGTGGGACCGGCTCTGAAATCAGAACTTATTCTTCCACATCATGCTTTCAATGGGCTTGTCTGGCTGCCCGCTGTATTTTGCATTTTTCTTCTGGTTGTAGGCCACTTCAATGGGACCTTCTACCGGGAAATAAATCAACTGCCCGATCGGCATGCCCTTGTATACTTTCACCGGTTGTTTAACAGAGATTTCAAGGGTCCAGTTACCACAGAAGCCAACATCTCCCTTGCCCGCTGTAGCATGAATATCTATACCGAGCCGGCCTGTGGAAGATTTGCCTTCCAGGAAGGGAACATGCGCATGCGTTTCGGTATACTCTTCGGTAACACCGAGGTAAAAGATATGCGGGTATAAAACAAATCCTTCCTCAGGGATTTCAAAATATTCAATCTGATTGTGCTTTTTGGCATCCAGGATATGCTCTTTATAGGTAGCGAGCCATTTTCCAAGGTGTACATCATAGGAATTGCTTCCCAGGCAATCGCGATCGTATGGCTCAATTTTAATGGTGCCTTTTTCAATTTCTTCCAGTATGCGCGTATCCGACAGAATCATGTGCTTGGCTTAATTTATATTTGTTCCGGGGTACTGTAAAAGTACCGCTGCAATGTTAGTGTCTTAATTTCAACCTTGGCCTTATTTTATCAACATAATATCAACCAAAC
>CAZJNY010000033.1:0-23983 GCA_964547405.1 uncultured Flavihumibacter sp.
CATTATATGCTGGGTGGAGGTACAGATCCGGTGGGATTTATCAAAAAACATATAGACCGGATCTGGCATGTACACTTTAAAGATTTTGATCCCGCTATAAGGGAGCAGGCGACCAGAGAGCAATTGGATTATTTTCAGTCGGTTCAGAACGGAATATTTTGTGAATTAGGAAAAGGAGCCGTTCCATTTGAAGCCATTAAAACACTGTTGCAGGAAGAGGGGTATAAAGACTGGATTGTTGTGGAGCAGGATGTTTTACCCGGCATGGGCCAGCCGCTGGAATGTGCCCGAAAAAATCGCGCTTACCTGGCATCCATACAATTATAATCAAGCACTATAATCAAGCACTTAACCAACATGAAAAAATTATCCCTTGTACTGATAGGAATGGGTCGAATCGGAAAGATCCATCTCAATAATATTTTACGGCATTTTCCGGAAGTACAGATCTCGGGTGTTGCTGACCGGGATTACAATCCCGAACAGTTTGCGCGGGAGTATGGCAGTATTTCATTTTCGCGGGATGCAAAGGAACTGGTAGCAAAACCGGAAGTGGATGCCGTTTTAATTTGTACACCAACCAGTACTCATGCGGATATGATCCGGCTTGCGCTGGAGCATGGCAAACATATTTTTTGCGAGAAGCCGGTGGACCTCTCGCTTGCTACTACCAAGCAACTGGTAGACCAGGTACAGGCTGCCGGAGTGAAACTGATGCTGGGTTTCAATCGCCGGTTTGATCCTGATTTTCTGCATGCACAACGGCAACTGAAAGAAGGAAGAATCGGTGAAGTACAAATTGTTAAGATAACCAGCCGGGATCCGGGATTACCACCGATTGATTATATCAAACATTCAGGCGGACTCTTTATGGACATGGTCATTCATGATTTTGATATGGCCCGGTACCTCATGCAAAAAGAAGTTAAAGAAGTTTATGCACAGGGCCGCGTATTGGTGGATCCGAAAGTAGGAGAGGCAGGTGATATCGATACGGCGCTCACCACCCTGATTTTTGAAGATGATTCCTATGCAGTAATTGATAACAGCCGGGAAGCTATTTATGGATATGACCAGCGATTGGAGATTTTTGGTAATAAAGGCATGTTGCAAGTGGAGAATAACCTGCATAACAGGAATATTGTGTACGACGAAAAAGGCATTCACCAATCGCTGCCACTTGATTTTTTCATGGACCGCTACGCAGCTTCCTACCTGAACGAAATGAAGTTTTTTATTGAAGCCCTGCAAAACGACCAGCCCATCCCCGTTAGTGGAAAAGATGGATTGGAAGCAGTGGTGATAGCTACAGCCGCTAAATGGTCGGTGGAGAAAAAAAGGCCGGTAAGCATCGCGGAAGTAAAAGCTATTTTGTAACTATGCGGGGTTAGTCATAGTACATGGCCAAAAAAGTATCCATAAAAGACATTGCAGCAGCTGCCGGAGTTTCGGCAACTACGGTTTCTATTGTATTGAATGGAAGGGCCCGGGAAATGAAGATCAGCGAAAGCATGGCCCGGAAGGTTGAGCGGCTGGCTGAAAAACTACAATACCGGCCCAATCATTTTGCCAAAGGGCTGCGAACGGGCAAAACCAATACCATCGGGCTGATTGTGGATGATATATCCAACTATTTTTTCGGACACCTGGCCAAAGTGGTGGAAGAGGAAGCGGATAAAAAAGGATACACGGTAATGTTCTGCAGCAGTGAAAACAACGAGGGCAAGTCGCGGAATATCCTGAACATGCTGGTAGATAAACACATGGATGGATATATCATTGCTCCCACTACGTTTATGCTGCCTGAAATTGAACAACTGTTGGAAGAAAAACGACCAACGGTATTGATTGACCGCTATTTCCCGGATCTGAATTCCAATTATGTTACAGTGGATAATTACCAGGGTAGCCTGGAAGCCATCAATCACCTCGCTTCGAGAGGCATCCGTAACATTGCACTGGTAACCAATGATACCGATCAGCTCCAGATGCAGCAGCGGATAGATGGTTATATGGAAGGGCTAACCAAAAATGCCATTCAGCCGGATAAAAATCTGGTAAAAAAAATTCCGTTTGGGTGGCCGGAACAAAAGCAGGTGAAAGAGCTGGCGCAGTTTTTCACCCGGCAAAAAGACAAATTCGAAGCCGTGTTTTTTACTTCTAATAACCTGGGGGTAGCGGGACTGGAAGCATTCAGTAATCTTGGCATCAGTGTGCCCGAGCAGGTATCAGTTATCTGTTTTGATGATAATGATTTATTTCGGTTGGGTAAACCGGGAATTACAGTAATGAGCCAGCCGATAAAACAGATGGCGAAAAAAGCGGTGGAAGTCCTGGTGAAACAAATAGAACAGGCAGGAACAGCACCCTCTCATATTGTGTTATCAACACAGCTGGTTGAAAGAGCCTCTGTTCAATGAGGTATTACCCATCTGATGTTTTATTTTTGCGGCTTATCAAAAGCTGAATAATGAAGACTATCGGATGGTTGGTAGGATGTTTGCTGATAGCGTTGAATAGTCTGGCGCAAAATGAAGACAGTGTTTTCAAGAAGGAACCAGATACAACCATATATCGCATTGCATTTACCGGTACAGGTAATATCAATCGCACTGCATTAACCGGAACCAGCTATATTTTCAATAATGCAATGCGCTTTGTTATAGATAAAAAGACTGTAACTGTCAACTCTTTTGGCAGCTGGATCTACGGTCAGAATCCGCTTCGTAAAACCAATAATGATTACCTGTTTATTGTGGATGCTGACCTCTTTAAAAATACCCGAAAACTGTATTACTGGGGATTGGCAGGTTATGAAAAAAGTCTTTCCTTAAAGCTGTACGACCGGTATCAGGTTGGGGGTGGTCTTGGTTACACACTGGTAGATAACAATCGATTCAACCTGGTACTCTCCAATGGATTGCTTTATGAAAAAACAGCCTTGCGGGAACCGGATAAATACGACAGACTGGGCTATGAAACCGTTCGGAATTCGTTTCGGTTAAAGAACCGATTGAAAATTCATGATTTGATTACACTGGATGGAGTCCATTTCTGGCAACAGTCACTATCTGACCGCGAAGATTATATATTCCGGACAACCAATACTATTTCTTTCCGGTTAAAGAAATGGTTAAGCCTAACAGTTGGACTGACTTACAATAAAGTGAAGTTCACAGATTCCGAGAACCTGTTATTTAACTACGGACTGACACTGGAAAATATCTTCTGAATCAAACGCTCAGGTTCAGGTCTGCAGTTTTACCGCCTGTACTGCAGAAGGCAAACCCTTTGTGTGTTATCTTAACCAGGGTAAATCGTTCCTGTTGTTGTAACTCAACAAGGCCTTCCCTTGTTAACTGATGGATATGCTCAAGGATCGTATCCCATGCGAGAAACTGGCGTACAATAATCTGTGCCGGTTTACACGGATAGCTGGTGGGATCCGGGTCGTCCTTGACGATATTGTAAATGGTTTGGAGCGTTGAATAGGGGTGATCCATATATGCCAAAATAAGTGGATAAGTCCAGATCCAAAAACAAAGTTTTCAACATTTTATCCTTCACCCATTTCTCCACCACCATTTCGGTCGCCACCTTCCTTGCGCTTGAACAAGTCAAAATCCTGGCGTCCAAAGCGATAGCTGAAGGTCAGGCGCACCGTCCGCACATTCCAGCGGCGGTAGGAATCCTGGTAAAAGTTTTCCGTATCGGTGATGCTGCCGAAACGGCGGCTGTTAAAAACGTCATTTACATTAAATGTGAGGGTGCCGGCCTTGTTCTTGAGGAAATCTTTACGGATGGCAAAATCCATATAGTATTGCTCCTTTGTTTTTCCCTGCGGCATAACCCGGGGAGATTCATACTCACCGGATAGCTGAAAGGAAAAATTATTGAAGAATTTTGAATCCGGCTGATTGAGCCGATAGTTCACCATCAGTTTGGAACTCCAGTTAAAGCCGGTATTGTTGAGGTTGATCCCTTTTACATTGGCTTTTACATCCCGGTATTGTGCATTAAAATTGGGCGTGAAATCGAAATTATTACCAATCCGCTGTTGCCAGGTTACCTCCAGCCCCATGCGGTTGGTACGATCCGCATTTATGAATGTATTCAGGATGGCATTCGGATCAATGGCGGCATTTCCCAGCGCCTCATATTCGGCTGTACTAAGCGTGTCGCTGTACATGGTAATATCTTCCGTATTGTTTGCGAAATAACTGGACACCAAAACATTTCCTGAACTATATGTCCGGTTATAGTTGAGCTCGAAAGCGTTTGTAAACTCAGGCCGCAATTCGGGATTTCCTTTACGAATATTGAGTGGGTCAGTGATATCGACATATGGATTGATCTGCCAGAAATTCGGGCGGCGAATTCTGCGGGAAAAGTTCACCTGAATATCACTGCCATCTTTTACACTGTAGGTAAGATACAAACTTGGAAAGAAAGCATTGAACAGGTTCTTTCCACTGGATGGGTAATCGTAGCCGAATTTACGCGCGCTGTCAATCAACTCTCCTTTGAAACTGGATTGTTCAACACGTAGGCCCGCCTGGTAACCCAGCTTTCCGATTTTATTGGAATAGTTGCCATAAACGGCGTTTACCATTTCGCGAAAACTGTAATTGTTGCTTAATGGAAGTTTGTTCAGGTTGCCACTTTGCAATGAAAACACATCCAGTTTGTCTTTCGAATAATTATGATAGGATCTTGCACCAAATTCCAGTTTACTGTTTTCAGAAAGAGGATTTACATAATCCGTTTGAATGGTGACCTGGGTACCACTACCAGTCGATTCATTCAGCACCGTATTGGGAGTGGAAATCTGTTGTCCTTCCATATTGTAAAACAGGTTCCGTATATCGCCGTTACCTCCATTTGTTCCGGAATTATAGGTTATATCAGCTGTCCATTCCTTTTCAGGTTTGGAATAAGTTCTGCGGTAATTGATTTGCGTATTGGCACGATTAAAACTGAAATCATCAATGGAAAAACGCTGTCCGGTTTGTGTGGGTTGTCCATTGGCGGCAAAATATTGCTGGCGCTGAACTTCATCGTTTTCGAAAGCACCTTTTACAAATCCCTGAGAGATGGAGATATTGTTGAAGTCGTTAAAATCATAATCGAGACCAAAACGAACCGAAGAAAATTTGCGCATCCGTTCCCTTTCTGTTTGCTGATTGAAAAAATCAGTAATCTGACCATTGCTTTTATTTTCCCGATAGGCTTCGCCACGGGCAATGCCTCCTGACTGGTTGTAATTTCCGCTCGCAAAGATGTTTACTTTATTCTTCCGGTAGTTCAGGCTGAGCCCGCCATTAAACAATTGAGGCGTTCCGGCACCCAGTGTAGCCACTCCGTTAAGCCCACCCTTTCTGTTTTTCTTCAGAATTATATTGATGATACCTCCCGTACTTCCCGCGTCATATTTGGCGGATGGATTGGTAATCACTTCAACACGATCAATATCGTCGGATGGAATTTGTTCCAGTGTGAGTATGGTTGGTCTGCCGTTGACAAATATTTGTGGTGAGCTGTTCCGTAAGGAAATACCACCATTTACATCTACTGACAGGGAAGGAATCTGCCGCATAAGATCAACAGCGTTTCCACCCTTACTGGTAATAGCAGCATCCGCATTAAAAATTCTTCTGTCTACACCGATCGTCATAAGTGGTTTCCGTGCAGTTACTACCACCGTTGCCAAACTTGATGCCTCCGTTGACAGATTGATTTCCCCCACTGCATAATCACTTACTTCGTTTAGAATGTTTACCGGTATTTCTTCCAGCCCAAATCCGACTGCACTGATCTGAATGATCGTACGGATACCTCTGGGGGCAGTAATGATAAATTTCCCATCCGGATCTGAAATGGATATATTGGTGATGGAATCCGGATCAGCGTCTTCTCTGCGCATCAGTGTTATCGCCGTGATGGAAGCAGAAGCCACCGCATTACCTGTCTTACCGTCCTTTACAATGCCGCTGATTTTAATTCTTTCTTCTGCAGTCGCCTGGGCATTCGCAAGTTGAAAACCTGAAAGGGCAGCAATCAACAGTAAATAAAATTTTTGTAAAGGGGTCGATAATGTTGAAATTCTACGAGTCATTTTGCAAAGGAAGCCATTTAAACCTGAAGGTTTCCTTAAATTTAACGGATGAGCATAGCTTTTCGTTTAGGTTTCGTAATAGTTTCTATCTGTTTCGCACAGATCGGGCAAGTATTTGGACAGAACAGGACAGTACAGGATGGATCTTCTCGTGTATGGATCGACGTTAGTTCCATGCAGGTTGAGAATATTTCCAGTCCAATTGGTCTGGATCAGCCCAATCCGCGTTTCAGATGGAAAATAAACAGTGTACAGTCCTCAGTTCGCAGTACTGGTTTTGAACTTGAGTTTGCTGCCGATACCAGTTCCGGCAAGGAGCCTGATCTGTTTTACCGCAGTGGTAAAATTGTATCTCCGATTTTATTTTACCGATATAATGGTCCTGATCTTAAACCTTTTAGCCGCTATTTCTGGCGGGTTAGAAACTGGGATCAGCAGGGTATTGTATCAGCCTATTCACCCTGGTCTTCCTTTGAAATGGGAATGATGACAGCAGCCAACTGGAAGGGAAGCTGGATCAGCGATGGGAAATCAATGAACGAAAAAGCACTGCCTCATTTTCGGAAAGAATTTACGCTCAGCAAAAAAATCAGATCAGCCCGTGCTTTTATTGCTGCCGGTGGATTATTTGAACTTAGCCTCAATGGACAACGCATCAGCAATGCATGGCTGGAACCTACCTATACCCGGTTCGACCGGCGTTTGTTGTATTGTACCTATGATATTACGGCTGCTTTGTTAAACGGGAAAAATGCAGCCGGGGTTTTGCTTGGTAATGGCTGGTACAATCACCAGTCTACAGCAGTTTGGAATTTTCATGAAGCACCCTGGCGCAATCGTCCCTGTTTTGTAATGGATATCCGGATTGAATACGAAGATGGCTCCATCGAAACGATTGGAACCGGCCGCGATTGGAAAACATACAGGTCCGGTTATTTTCTCGAGTATCTATACAGCAGAACATTATGATGCGCGACTGGAAATGCCGGGTTGGGACAAAGCAGGCTTTGTTGATTCTACCTGGAATTCTTCCATCTATCGTTCTGCACCGGCTCCCCTGATTACCGCCCAGGTACTGCATCCAATCAGAAGAGTGGAAGAGTTGGCGGTAAAATCCATCCGAAAATTCAACGATACGGCATATGTACTGGATATGGGGAGAAACATTTCGGGTGTTAGCAGTATCCGGTTAAAAGGTAAAGCAGGTACGGTGGTAAAACTTCGCCATTCCGAACGCCTTTATACAAATGGTCGCACAGATCTTTCGAATATCGATGTGCATTACCGACCACAGGATAGTTCTGATCCATTTCAGACGGATATATTTATTCTGTCTGGTAAAGGCATGGAAGAATTTAGTCCCCGGTTTAACTACAAAGGATTCCAATACATTGAAGTCACGGCATCAGAACCCATTGTACTCGACAAGGAATCCGTGAAAGCCTGGTTCATGCACTCGGACCTGCCTGTTGCGGGTGCTGTCAACAGTTCCAGCCAGCTATTGAACCAGATATGGAAGGCAACAAACGCATCCTACTTATCCAATATGTTTGGGTATCCGACCGATTGCCCGCAGCGTGAGAAAAACGGCTGGACCGGTGATGCGCATATCGCCAGTGAAACCGGGTTGTATAATTTTGATGGTATTACAGTATATGAAAAATGGTTGCAGGATCACCTGGATGAGCAACAGCCCAATGGTGTATTCCCTTCCATTATTCCATCCAATGGATGGGGCTATGAATGGGGTAATGGGCCCGACTGGACCAGTACCATCGCGATTATTCCCTGGAATATCTATCTCTATTATGGCGATACAACTCTCCTGGGGAGAACCTACGAAGCCCTGAAAAAATATGTGAATTACCTGGAACGGATTAGTCCGGATGGTATCTGTTACTGGGGATTGGGAGACTGGGTTCCTGTTAAGTCAAAAACACCGGTTGAGTTTACCTCTACCGCCTATTATTATACGGATGTGGTGATTTTATCAAAAGCGGCACAACTCCTTGGACATTCGGTTGATGCTGACCGTTATAAAGCGCTGGCCGAAAAAATATTTCAGGCATTTCAGCAGAAATTCTATAATGCCAGCTCCGGTTTGTATGGTACCGGCCTGCAAACAGAATTGAGTGCCGCGCTGCATTGGAAACTGGTTCCTGATAGTCTTGTTACAAGAGTAGCAAAAGCCCTGGCAGACAGGGTAGTAGCAGATGGCAGACAGATAGATGTTGGCCTGCTGGGTACAAAAACTATATTAAATGCATTAAGTGATAATGGCTATATAGATCTGGCCTATGAACTGGCGACACGTGAAACCTTTCCCTCCTGGGGTTGGTGGATGAAAAATGGCGCAACTACGCTGTTTGAGAACTGGCCGATCAATGCCAGCTCCGATATTTCCATGAACCATATCATGTTTGGAGAAATTGGAGCCTGGATGTACAAAGCCCTGGGGGGACTCAAAACAACGGAGCAGGCACCCGGTTTTCAGGTCGTTCTGCTGGAGCCTGAATTCCCCAAAAAACTAAATCAGTTTACCTGCCGGTATGAATCAGTGTGGGGGCCTGTTGAATCGGGTTGGGTAAGAAACGGGAAGAGCCTGGTCTATAAGGTAACCATCCCGCCAGGTGCTACCGGCAGACTACGAATGCCAGCACAGGGCAACACCAAAACCCGCTACACGGAGCTGGGTTCCGGTGTTCATGTATTTACCTGGAAGGATTTATAAACGGGATTTTTTTACTCCTTCGTTGGTGATCTTTACAGGAAGTATGAATCCCTGTTCGTCAAAATTCATCAGTTCGATACAGGTTTCCCGTGAATTCCCATCCTTTTCCGTGAGGGGGCGACGGTGATAAATAATATAATACTGTCCGGTTTTTGAATTGCGGATCACAGAATGATGTCCCGCTCCGGTTGCGATGGCAGGATCCTGTTGCAGAATTTTTCCAATTCGTTTGAAGGGGCCGAGTGGTGAATCGGCAATTGCATAGGCAACACTGTAATTGGGACCTGTCCAGCCACCTTCCGACCACATGAAATAATATTTGCCATTGCGCTTGAACACAAATGGACCTTCCACATAATTCTCCGGTGTAATTTCTTTGAAGGTGGAGCCATCTTCAAAGGGAAGAAAACCGGTGAAATCGTTGTTCAACCGGGCGATATTACAATGTTTCCAACCGCCGTAATAGAGATAATGCTGTCCATCTTCATCGCGGTAAACAAACTGGTCAATGGGTTGCGCACCATTGTGAAAACGATCGATCAGGGGTTTGCCCAGGTGATCTTTAAAAGGACCGGCAGGATGGTCTGCAACGGCTACACCAATGCCTCCGTATTCCTGGTCATTCTGTATATCGTTCGCCCCAAAAAACAGGAAATAGCGATTGTCTTTTTCTATAATGGAAGGAGCCCATACTGCTCTGCGTGCCCATTTGATGGCACTTGTATCCATAATGCGGCTGTGTTTGGTCCAGGTTTTCAGGTCTTTGGAGGAAAAGGCATCAAAGAAAACCTGTTTTTCATAGGGCGCTGAATAAGTAGGATAGATCCAGTATTGTTTGCCAAAAATGATGGCTTCGGGATCCGCATACCAACCCGGAAATAGGGGATTGCCAGTAAAGTTTCGGTTCTCTTGTTTCTTTTGCGCGCTGACCGTTTGCATACTGCAAGCGGTTAGCAGGAGAGCTAGTCCAAGTCGTACAATAGTTTGCATACGGCAAACTACTATAAGCCGCTTAAATTACCCGCACAAATTTGCCCGCTTCTGTTGCCCGACGGATCAGTTCCAACTGATTTTCAGATTTTCCGGCCACTACTACCAGTTCAATATTTTCATCCTCCAGTATATCAGACAGACTGGTGACCACTTCCACCCCGGGAAACCAGGATTCGGCCAGGTTATTGGAAACGGTTTGGGCTGCCAGTACTTTTTTTAGTTTATAGCCATTTTCAACACTTCCTGAACTTAAAAGGATGGGCATTTCCAGTTGCTGGGTGGCGATCAGGCCGATGTATTTGTAAGCTGACATGGTATTCGTTTTAATGTGTAAAATATACACTTGCAAAGATACCTATTCAGGCTCTAATGGTTAAACATTAAACGTCGTTCTACCGCGTTAAAAAGCTTTTATAGCCCCTGATTCTAGCTGTTTTAGGTAGGTTTTGCATCTTTTGGACGAATTCCTGCACTGCTTTTTAGTCCTTCGAAGAGCGTTTTCCAGATCAGGTTAAAAAATGATTTGGAAGGGTCGCGGGCTTCTTTGACCCGGAATTCATGGTCTTTTCGGTCATCCGACCGGTTATTTGTCCGGATGAACAGGTTATTTGCCAACATGGATAACAGCGGTCGTTTGTTGGTGGAGCCCTCCTCCGTTTCTTTCAGCACATCAATTTTAAGGTCTTCATACAGAAAACTAACCCGGCCGGTAGCGCCCTGATCATTTCCCTGGATACTGAAATCCAGGCTGCGGGCCTTTCCTGTTCTGATTTCAACCCTGGCAAGAGGTTTGAAAACCGGATTTAAAACGGTCAGGTCAAAGGGAGGCAGGGAGGATTTAACCGAAAACTGCCCATTGGATCCGGGTGGGAAATAAAAATGGGCGCGCAGCGGCACCTGGTTCATCAGTTTTGCTGTTAAGTCGAGCTCCAGGCTTGCCTTACTCTCTACTCCTTTTTGAATCGGTCCCGCATTTCCGCTAATGGAACTGAACTGCAGTTTTCCAATGGCTGACCCTTCTTTGTTCTTTTCATTATAGGTAACAGTTCCATTTTTTATCTGCAGGAGCGGAATATCAAGTCCGTAGAGCAGCTTTTGAATCAACTGATGTGGATTTTTTCCGATTTTGGATTGGGTGGAAGGGGGGCGGCTGCGATCATTGAATATCGTCAGGGAGGGTTCTTTCACTACAATCATTGGCGTTCTGATCATGCTGTCTTCCAGGAAAGCGCGGTAATCCAGCGAATCGATTACTATTTCGGGTATGCGTAACTGATAGACATCCTGCTGAACCGGAGTTTTGGAGGCAATCAATTCAAGGGTACCACCATCTGCCGGATTTAGTTCAATTTCTTTTATTACCGCCTGTATATGACTTCCTCCATTCACCAGCAGGCTTGTCGCCTTTAACTCATATTTGTTATTGGATAGCGCTGTATTCAGCTGATCAATGGATAACCGGAATCTTTTTACGGGCAGGGGACTGGAAGTAGAATTATTCAGGCTATCCGTATGAAAATTATACAGATCCAGGTGAACGGATTCGAGTTTGGTAAGTCCTTTTTTTCCGGCCCTGTAAACTAAATCCAGTTGCGAAAGCTGAATGGAATCTATTTTAACTCCCCGTAATCCTTTTTTCGAGAATTTCTTTTTGGGAAGGGTAGTGTTCATGGTCAGGGAATCAGGTTTCCGGGTTCCCTGAATGATTTCGAATTCCCCGCCGGCAATGGTAACATTGGAAAGGTCGAGCAGGCTGCTTTCCAGGAAACTGCTAAGGTCAACGTTTTTGATAAGGATGTTTTCAAATCGAAACTGGTATACCGTTTCAATTGCGCTGAGTTTTCCGGTAGGTTGAAAAAGAATATCGCTTACTAGCAGGCTTTGCTTTTCCGGATCAATCTGAATATCGCCGATACTGAGTTTGTAAGCTCCACGGGTTTCAACATCCACCCAGGTAATTACCCGGTCTTTAATGGATTCAGATACATCTTTCGATTTCAACCAGTAACGAACGATTCCTGCACCCAGCAGAATCAGCGCCACTGCCAGAAGGAGCAGGGATATTGGCCGTTTTCCTAACATCCTACAACACCGAGTAGCCAGTATAAAATAACAAATACTACAATAGTACCAAGGCAACCGCCTCCCCATTTATAGGCGCCGTATCCGGCGATCAAGGTTCTAAGCCAATCTTTCATATTGTGTAGTTTAAGGATGAATGACAGGAAACAGTAAAAAATAGTGCCACCAGCCGGGGAAACTGCCGGGTTATATTAAGTTACAAAATATATCTCTTGCGCACTGATAAAATAGGCTCTGATTTTGGCAATGCAGTGTAGGTATTTATGCCGCTCCGGCTCGTTAACCTGCCTGTGATTGTGTAAATTTGGAATCGACCATAAGCCATAGAAAATGAGGAGAAAAATATTGGTCGCTGTCTTTAGTCTGATTGTAGCAGCGATTGCTTTTACGGCCTGTATGAATACGGATGGGGAAGGAATTTCCACGTCCGGGAAGATTAGTTATAATTACCATGTACGGCCAATTCTTTCTGATAAATGTTTCAAATGTCACGGTCCGGATCAGAATAAACTGGAAGCCGGCTTACGACTGGATCTGCCTGAATTTGCGTTTGCCCCCCTCAAAGAAACAAAGGGCGCTTTTGCACTGGTACCGGGTAAACCCGGTGAATCCGAATTGTTCAAAAGGGTGACTTCAACAGACCCTGCATATATAATGCCGACCCCCGATTCTCACCTGGGAGCATTAACGGAGGAAGAAGTAGCCATACTGAAAAAATGGATTGAACAGGGGGCTGAATATGAACCTCACTGGGCTTTTGTCAAACCTGAAAAACAGGAGCTTCCCAAACTCAAATCCGACCTCGCAAAAAACGAAATTGATTACTTCATTCTTGCCCGGCTAAAAGAAAAAGGGCTTACCATGAATGAAGAAGCAGACAAAGAAAGATTGCTGAAAAGAGTCAGTCTGGATCTTACCGGTCTGCCTCCAGACGAAACACTGATGAAAGGTTTCCTGGCGGATAAATCTGATAACGCGTTTGAAAAACTGGTGGAAACCATTCTGTCATCTCCCCAATATGGGGAAAAAATGGCCGTTCACTGGATGGATGTGGCCAGGTACGCGGATAGTTATGGGTACCAGGATGACAATGTGCGGACGCAATGGCCCTGGCGCGACTGGGTAATAAAGGCATTCAATGAAAATATGCCCTATGATCAGTTTGTTACCTGGCAGATGGCCGGGGATCTGCTGCCCAATGCCACCAAAGAACAGGTGCTCGCCACCGCTTTCTTCCGCAATCATAAATACACGGAAGAGGGTGGCGTTATTCCGGAGGAATACCGGATTGAATACGTGTTGGACAAAACAAAAACCTATACCAAGGGACTGCTGGGATTAACGGCTGAATGTGCCCAATGCCACGACCATAAATACGATCCGATTTCCCAAAAGGATTATTTCAGTCTGTTTGCTTTCTTTAATAATACGTTCGAAGTCGGTTATGAAGGGGATGTGTCTGTTTCGAAGCCTGCCAAAAACCCCATGCTGAAACTTACCAATGAAGAACTCCAGTCTACCTTATCGTTTATTAACCGGCCGGATACAGGAGCGCTTACGGTTTCCGTTATGGGTGAATTGGATACCATCCGGCCAACCTATGTGCTGAACCGGGGTGTATATGATCAACCAACCGAACGGGTACAACCTATGGCATTGCCTGTGGTCATGAAATACGACACAGTTCAGTTACCCAGGAACCGGCTCGGACTCGCCAAATGGACCGTGGATAAAAACAATCCGCTGACAGCCCGAGTTTTTGTCAACCAGCTCTGGCAGGAATTTTTTGGTCGTGGACTGGTTAAAACCAGCGGCGATTTTGGCATGCAGGGAGAGCTTCCCACACATCCTGAATTATTGGACTGGTTAGCTGTTGATTTCATGGAACATAACTGGGACATTAAATACCTGGTGAAAAAAATCGTAAGCTCCGCAACTTATCGCCAGTCGGCTGAAATCAGCGAGAAGGCATTGGCAAAAGATCCGGATAATACCTGGCTTTCACATGCCCCCAGAACGAGATTAAAGGCTGAGTTTGTACGGGATCTGGTGCTGTTTTCCAGCGGATTGCTGGTTAATCAGATCGGAGGTCCCAGTGTTAAGCCGTATCAGCCTGCAGGACTTTGGGAAAGTGCCACCTCCGGCAGGGGAGAGTTGGCTACCTACAAACAGGACAAAGGAGATAAATTATATCGCAGGGGATTGTACACATTCATCAAACTCACCGTGCCACCACCTTCCATGATTCTGTTTGATGCAAGCAACCGTGATCAATGTGAGGTAACCCGTTTGCAGACCAATACCCCCCTGCAGGCTCTTGCCATGATGAATGATCCTACAGTGCTGGAAGCGTCTCGTGTACTGGCGCAGAAATTACTGGCTGCTAACAAGGATGAACAAACGAATATTAAAACTGCTTTTCTCCGCATTCTCTGCCGCACAGCTACCAGGGAAGAAATGACTATTCTTTCGCGCTATCACAAAGAACAGCTGGAATTGTTCCGCACCGGACAACTGGATGCAAAAGCAACGCTGAAAGCAGGGGAGTATCCACAGGATGCGAAACTGGACCCAGCTTCCCAGGCGGCACTGATGAAGACCATCAACCTGATCTACAACATGGAAGAGGCCATCGTAAAATCGTAAGTATGGAAAAAGAAGTATATCAACACCATCTCAATATGAACAGGCGGCGTTTTTTAAGCCGCATGAGTCTTGGAATCGGATCCGTTGCATTGGGTTCATTGCTGATCCCGGATCTTTTTTCCGGAAAAGATACCGAAGAAGCCGTGCTGCAGCGATTGCCACATTTTGCCCCCAAAGCAAAACGTGTCATCTATCTGTTTCAGAATGGAGCCCCTTCCCAACTGGACCTTTTCGATTATAAACCGATGTTGAACGAACGCTTTGGGGAAGATCTTCCGGCATCCATCAGAATGGGGCAACGCCTTACAGGCATGACGGCGGATCAGGCAAAATTTCCCTTAGCCGGATCCACCTTCAAGTTTTCGCAATACGGACAGGCACGTGCCTGGATCAGTGAATTGCTGCCGCATACGGCAAGTGTTGCAGATGATATCTGTTTTGTGAAAAGTATGTTTACCGAAGCCATCAATCATGACCCTGCTCTAACTTTTTTCCAGACGGGTGCCCAGGTAGGGAACCGTCCCAGTATGGGCGCCTGGCTCAGTTATGGACTGGGCAGTGAAAACATGAACCTGCCTGCTTATTGCGTGCTCTTATCAAAAGGCAGAGGCAATGGACAGGGGGTATATTCTAAGTTGTGGACCAACGGATTTCTTGATTCGGTTCACCAGGGCGTGCAGTTCAGCAGTGGTGAAAATCCGGTGTTGTACCTGAACAACCAGGAAGCGATTTCAAAAATGGACCGGCGTTCCATGTTGGATCAGCTGGCAGCGCTCAATCAGGAAAATTTCAAGGCTTTCGGAGATCCCGAGATCAATGCCAAAGTACAGCAATACGAAATGGCCTATCGGATGCAGACTGCTGTTCCGGAAGTGACCGACCTGAGCAAAGAACCCGAATCGGTAGTGAAATTGTACGGCCCAGATTGCCTGGTACCCGGCACTTTTGCGGCCAACTGTCTGCTGGCGCGTAAGCTGTCTGAAAACGGCGTTCGATTTGTACAATTATACCACCAGGGCTGGGATGGCCACGGCAATCTTCCCGGAGAAATCCGCGGTCAGGCAATGGATACCGACCAGGCTTCGGCAGCTCTTATTACTGATTTGAAGCAGCGCGGATTACTGGATGAAACCCTGGTCATCTGGGGTGGCGAATTTGGTCGAACCAATTATTGCCAGGGTCCGCTGACAAGAGACAATTATGGAAGAGACCATCATCCCCGTTCCTTTACCATCTGGATGGCAGGAGGAGGTGTGAAGCCGGGTGTATATGGAGAAACCGATGAATTCGGATACAATATTGTTCAAAACCCGGTGCATGTAAATGATTTCCATGCAACGGTTTTACACCTGATGGGATTGGATCATGAAAGATTGACATTTAAACACCTTGGTCGTCGCTACCGGTTAACCGATGTAGCAGGAACCGTTGTAAAAGATATTATCGCCTGATGCGCACCTGGAAAACGCTTCTCTACAACCTGGCTTTTGCAGCCAATACGCTTTTATTGTTTTTTGTTCTGGCAGAGCAATGGGTGGTTATCCCTTCCTGGTTGCAGGTGGCTGGGAGAATGCATCCGTTATTATTGCATTTTCCGATAGTACTCTTATTGCTGTTGCTTATCCTGGAATGGATGCCACAGACAGCGAACCGTTCAGACTCAATGGACCTGCTCTGGCTGGGTACGCTGAACCTGACTGTTTTTTCAGCGCTGTTTGGATGGATCCTTTCAAAGGAGGAGGGATATGGATCCGAAATCGTTGTGCTGCATAAATGGGGAGGTGTTTTTCTTTCCGTGTTTGTTTTGGTATGGTATCATTTGCGCAGGTGGATACAGGTACGGAAGTTACGGTTGGTCCTGTCCAGTGCCTTGATGCTGCTTGGTTTGGTACTTACCGGGCACCAGGGAGCCGTATTAACGCATGGAGATGATTTTCTGCTTGCTCCGGTGAAGAAAACAGAAAGCGGACCCCCGGTTGCTTTTGACCAGGCGCTTGTATTTGATCATGTGATCCAGCCCATTCTGGAAGCAAAATGCGTGAGTTGCCATAACAGTTCGAAAGCTAAAGGGGAATTGGTGATGGAAACGGCCGCTTCCCTGTTACGTGGTGGAAAAAATGGCTTGCTTTGGGATACCACTGCAAAGCAATACGGATTGCTGTTGCAGCGGGTTCACCTCCCACTCGATCAGAAAGAACATATGCCACCCAAAGGCAAACCGCAATTGACAGAGGAGGAAATCGCTATCCTCTATCATTGGATTAAATCGGGTGCTGCTATGAGCGGAAAACTGGCTGATTTACCTGAAACGGATAGTCTTCGGTTACTCACGGCCGCTCTTTTTTCAACAGAGGAAGAAGCGGTGTATGCATTTGCTCCGGCTTCCGATGATGTAGTTGAAAAGCTAAATTCTCATTACCGGACGGTACAGCCCATTGCCACAGGTTCACCCGCCCTGGAAGTAAATTATTTTGGTGCCAGTCAGTTTAAAGCGGAGGAATTAAAAGATCTGCTGCAGGTCAAAACACAACTGGTGAAACTGAATCTCAACAGAATGCCGGTTACGGATAAGGATATTGAGCTGCTAAAAGAGTTTCCTAATCTTCAGCAGCTTCATCTTTCCTTCAGTAATATTACTGATAAAGCTTTGCCGGTACTAAAGCAACTGAAGTCGTTGAAAGAACTTAGCTTATCCGGAACAGCCGTTACCGCTGCCGGATTATCCAGTTCGCCCCTGGCCATTAATACCCTCTACTGCTGGAGTACGGGGGTACAGCCCGAAGAATGGGCAGGAGTTCAGAAAAAATGGGCTAATACCCGCTTTGAAACCGGTTTTGCCGGCGATACGGTGCTGATTCAGCTCAATCCGCCCATTGTGCAGAATGAGGAACAGATTTTTAGCCAGCCTTTTGAATTGAAGCTTAAACATTTTGTGCAGGGTGCGGAGTTAAGGTATACCCTTGACGGAACAGAACCCGACAGCCTGCATTCGCCGCTTTACAAGGGGCCGGTTACTATTTCCAGTACAACTCAGGTTAAAGCAAGGGCCTTTAAAAAAGGCTGGATCAGTAGTGCCCTTGTGAGTCGCCAGTTTTTTGGATCCGGTGGCAAGCCCGACTCTATTCGCCTGCTGACGATGCCCGATCCTTCCTACAGGGGATCAGGATCTCAGACACTAGTGGACGAAGTAAAGGGGGATGGTAATTTCAGAAGCGGAAAATGGCTGGGTTACAAAGATGCAGACCTGGAAGTGCAGGTAGTATTCCAGGAACCCAAAGCACTTAAGAATCTTTCCGTGAGTACATTAATTGGTGTGGGCAGTTATATAATGCCACCGAAGGAAATACAGATTTGGGGTTCCGAACCTGGCAGCAATAGCAAACTACTGGCTACTGAAATACCCCGTCAGCATACAATGGATACCGTTCAGTACGAAAAAATATATACGCTGGGAATACCTGATAAAAAGTATAAAGAATTGAAAATCATCGTAAAACATGTTCCGACCCTGCCTTCCTGGCATCCAGGAAAAGGTTCACCGGGCTGGGTCTTTGTAGATGAACTGTTTTTTGAATAAAAAACCGGGAATACGATGATCCCCGGTTCGTGGCTGGTAAGCAAGTAGCAGTAAGATTTGGTCAGTTAGCAGATAACGTGATAATATCCACCTGTATAATAAGACTACCGGAAATTTTAAATTGCTGCGTGAAAATTAATTTTTTTTTAAACCGTCAATAAACTGCAGCCACGGATATCGCTGTTATCGACTCTTCCCAGTACCTCAAAGCCCCCATCCGCGTATTTTTTCCCCATGTCGTCGGTTGCTATAAAGGAGCAAGAATCAAGGTTGGCCAGATCTATAATATTTAGAATACCTGCTTTTCCCTCCCATTCCGGGTGGTGAACCGGAGAGGGGAGCAGGCTCAGGGGATCATCTTCTTCCCGAAGCAATACCTGCATCCAGTCGGGACAAAAAAATCGTCCATTGTCTTTACAATAGGCCTGGGAGAGCAGTTCGGTCATGCCGTATTCCGAATGTATTTGGGCACCCGGAAAGCTGGCTGCGAGCTTTTCATGGAGGGCTGCACGGGTAATTTCAGCTCTTCTGCCTTTCATGCCACCAGTTTCCATAATGATCACATCAGGAAGCGGCATCGCATGCGATTCAGCAAAGTCCAGCAAGGCAAAAGTTACTCCAAACAACAAGACCGGTTGTTGGGTTGCCCGGAGTTTTTGGAGGGTTGCGCTGAGCCGGTCCTGGTCATAGAGGTAAAATCCGCTTTCGGGATGTGCGCTTTGCCGGATCAGTTCATCAACCATTACTACCAGGCTGGAATGCTGGCGTTCGAGATAGGAGGGAAGCAACCCGAGTATGCACCAGTTGGAAGCCGGCCCGTAAAACCTGGTAAAGCAGCGGGTGAAACTTTCCCTGTATAAATCAAGTGAGCGTACAAAATGCCTGCTGTTGATGGTTCCCGTAGTGCCACTGCTTTCAAACCATTCCTGCTCCTGAAAACTTCCCGATTTTATTTCATGTGTTTTGAAAAAACGAATGGGAAGGAAGGGGATAGATGCTATTGAATTCACTTCGGAGGGTGGCCTGCTGATCGAATCACAAAACCTTTTGTACACCGGATTGTTTTCATATTGATACCTGAAAATATCCAGGATCAACCCCTCTTGCCCAGCGGCGGGTGTTGAGAAAATTTTATGAATCAATTCACTGCGCATGTTAGGTAAATCAACGGGTAGTTGATAAATTCGTTCACAATATAGACGCTTTATGATTAAGAAACTGGCACCTCTCTTTATCCTACTGGTGACAATAGCAGCTTGCAGCAAAGATAAATTTGAAACCAAACCAAGTTTAACGCTAAAGAGCCAGAGTCGGATAGTGCCTCCAGATAATGAAGCGATTTTTTCTGTTACACTGGAATATACAGACAAGGAAGGCGACCTTTCCGGCCCCCGCGACTCCTCCGTTTATTACCAGGCCGTTTTGCTTAACGTTCGTTCTGTAATTGGTGGTCCGAATTATCCTGCTGCCTATGCTTCACTGCCGGAATTCCCGGATAAAAGAAGCGGGGAAATCGAGATTCGTATGGATCGGTTCGCCTACTACAAACAAATTCAGAACAACCAGGGGGGAAATGATTTTAACGATACACTGGTTTTTCGCATAGCCATTAAAGATAAAGCAGGTAACGTAAGTGATACCGTAACTACTGAGCCAATTGTCTTATTGGGTCAGTAGATTTGCATATGCGAAGTCTCGCGGATTTTTTACTCTTCAGCGCTGTTTTTATCGGTTTATGTGCAGTTGCCCTTTGTTGGGAAACAACTGTTCTGCTGGGTTTGGAGCCAGGTCACTGGTCGCTTTATTCTTTTGTTTTTGGTGCTACACTTCTTCAATACAATCTTCATTATTATTTTAAAAAAGAACATCCATTTCCCAGCGAGCGGCAGGAATGGTCGGTCCGGAATCGTCTTACCCAGCTATTGCTGATTGGTAGCGGATTGCTGCTGGTAGTTCTCAGTATGTTCTGGCTGGAACCCCGACATTTTTTGGTGCTGGTGGTTTTAGCAATATTGGCAAGTCTGTATTCTTTTCCCTTATTGCCATGGGTGAAAAAACCGCTGAAGGCATACGGGCTTTTAAAAATTGCCCTGCTTTCCCTGGAATGGACGCTTGTTACCGTATGGTTTCCAGCAGATCAGCAGGGGGTTGATATGACCAGTTACTGGTTGTTATTCATTCGCCGTTTCCTGTTCATGTTTGTATTATGCCTGTTGTTCGATCTGAGAGATAAGGAACTGGATGCCGCAAACGGGATTCGAACCCTGCCGGTACGGTTCGGCACCAACACTACGTACCGGATAGCGGATGGTCTACTCCTGGTTTTTCTGTTGATTTCTCTGCTTCAGTTATTCAGAACCGGACAGTATCCGTTTTTTCATGCCATGTTATTATCTGCAGTGTTGACCTGGGTGGTCATACAACAGACTAAAAAAATCAACAACGATTATATCTACCTGGCCGGTATCGACGGAATGATGCTGGTACAGGCCATACTGGTAGCTATCGGAACTTTGTAGATAGTATATTTGACAACCTAAATCAATGGCTCTATGGCAAAAGCAAAAAAAGTAAAACAGCCGGAAACGATTCTGACCGATAAATCACATGCGTTCCTGCGAAACTACCTGAATACTCCGTCTCCTGTTGGATTTGAAGCGGAAGGTCAAAAAGTATGGCTGGATTATATCAAGCCCTATGTGGATACCTTTTTTGTGGATCCCTATGGAACAGCTGTGGGGGTGGTGAATCCGGATGCGCCTTTTAAAGTGGTAATTGAAGCCCATGCGGATGAGATCAGCTGGTTTGTAAATTATATCAACCCGGAAGGATTGTTATACCTGAAACGTAATGGCGGAGTGGATCACCAGATCGCTCCTTCACAGCGGGTTTTTGTACATGGAAAAAAAGGACCGGTTAAAGCGGTTTTCGGCTGGCCGGCTATCCATACCCGTTTGTCCAATCCCGATCAGAAAGAACCGGTTGCAAAAGTGGACAATCTATTCCTCGATTGCGGCGCAAGATCCAAAAAAGAAGTGGAGGAACTGGGTATTCATGTTGGTTCTGTTGTTACTTACCAGGATGGATTTGACGAGCTGGCCAATGGTTATTATGTAGCTCGTGCATTTGACAATCGCATTGGTGGTGTCATGATTGCAGAAGTGGCCCGCCTGCTGAAGGAAAATAAAAAGAAGCTTCCCTATGGATTGTATGTAGTAAATGCCGTACAGGAAGAGATTGGTTTGCGTGGAGCTGAAATGATCGCACGCCGGATTAAACCCAATATTGCTATTATTACGGATGTAACCCACGATACCTCAACTCCCATGATCAGTAAAGCGATTGAAGGAGATGTGGTTTGCGGGAAAGGACCTTCTCCCACCTTCGGTCCGGCAGTGCATAACAAATTACTTTACCTGGTACAGGACGTTGCAGAAAAAACCGGCATTCCTCTGCAGATGCGCACGGTTAGCAGGAGTACCGGAACGGATACTGATTCTTTTGCCTATGCCAACGACGGTTGTCCATCGGTGTTAATTTCCATTCCGCTGCGTTACATGCATACAACGGTGGAAATGCTGCATAAGAATGATATCGAACAAACCATTAGGTTGATGTATGAAACTTTGCTGACGCTGAGTCCGAAGACAAACCTTAGTTATATTTAAGATGTAAGATTTAAGATGTAAGATTTAAGATGTAAGATTTAAGATTTGGAATTGCTGCTCCAAATCTTAAATCTTAAATCTTACATCATAATTCATAATTCATTCCCACCTGGTGGTATCCCTTCACATTCGTATAAAATGATCTGGCGTAGCGGAGCTGGAAGCGGTTGAGCAGGATGCCGGCGCCCAGGGAGAAACCTGTTAATCCATTGCTGGTATTGGCAATGGATAACTCGCGGCGCCGAAGATGATTATAGCCGATGCCTATTTCGATTTTTTCCTGTATAAATGCCTGTGCACCGACTACTACATGCTGAAAAATCTGGTCTGCAGTGGATATGCTGCTGTCTGGTTTATAAAGGATCAGGCGATGTAAATCGCGCAGGGTTACCGAAAACTGCAGGGGGGCTTTCGCCAGACGTTTGGTGATCCCTGCCTGTAATTCAAATGGAAGATTTTCTTTCTGTCCGGGTGTGAAACTAGTCAGCTGAACACCCATATGTTTCATTACCAGTCCCGCCTGAAACTGTTTGGCACTGTCGTAGTAATTCATGCCCAGTGTAATCGCAACACCGCTTGAGCGGTAAGCCCCATAGTTCGACTGGATAAATTGCAATGAACCTCCATAAAACCATTTCTCCAGGTATTTCCTGGAGGCGGTGAGCTGAACCTGATAATCGCGTGGCTGAAAGCTGCCAAACTGATTGCCGGAAGGATCTGTTTGTACAATTGATCCATAACCGATGTATTGAACCTGTGCGGCAAAACTGGTCGACAATCGTTCACTGTAAACTGCTCCTGCCAGGTAGTATTGTTTGATGCCTGCCGGCAATGGTGTAAAACTTAGTGATAGCTGATTGTTCAGATCTGGCCGCAGGAGTGCGGGATTCTGGTGAATGATTGACAGATCCCTGCTGATAAGGCTCGTTGTTTCTCCTCCGAGCGATGATTGCTGCGCGCCTGTTGGTAATCGCAGAAAACTAAAGATCGATTGTCCCCCTGCTGTTTGCGCCTGCATGGAATAGCAGTGTAACAAAAAACAGGAAACCAATAAGAAACTGATAAGAGATTTCAGCAGTTGCATTCAGCTGTTTGGGTTGAGCAGGTAAAATAAAGAAAATCCCCCATTGACATGGGGGATCATTAACCCTAAAACAACCAACATGAAAAATTTCAATCGTATTTAATTACAATGAAATGGTTGGATTGTTTATAAAATTATTGTAAAGCGAGGTCTAAAACCTGCTGCATCTGTTTAATGTAATGGAAGTTTAAACCTTTGATAAAATTGGGGTCAATCTCTTCCACATCTTTCTCGTTTTGCCAGCATAAAATAATTTCTTTCAGCCCTGCTCTTTTAGCAGCCAGCACCTTTTCTTTTATACCTCCAACCGGTAGTACCTGTCCGCGTAAGGTAATCTCACCCGTCATAGCGAGATAAGGTTTGACCTTCCTGCCGGTAAATGCAGAAGTTAATGCGGTTAACATGGTAACTCCGGCACTGGGTCCGTCTTTAGGTACAGCACCTTCGGGTACGTGAATATGAATGTTACGCTTCATGAAGAGCTCCGGATCAATCCCCAGTTTTTTCGCATTGGCCTGCAGATAAGTGAGTGCCGTTGAGGCACTTTCTTTCATCACATTACCCAGGTTGCCCGTGAGTCGTAATTCTCCTTTTCCTTCACTGAGTGTAGTTTCAATAAACAGAATGTCTCCGCCTACATAGGTCCATGCCAGTCCCACCGCTACGCCAGGCATATTGGCCGTTTTGTAGATCTCGTTACTATAGCGGGGTTTGCCCAGGATTTCTGTGATATCTGCAATTGTGAGCGTAGGTTTTACTTTACCATGCATTGCAACTTCCTTCGCCATATACCGCATGATAGCTGCCAGTTGACGATCCAGTTCACGCACTCCGCTTTCCCGGGTATAATCTTCCACTACTTTTTCCAGTACCTTATCGTTGATTCGAACAGGAACTTTATCCAGCCCATGCGCTTCTTTTTGCTTGGGGATCAGGTGGCGTTTCGCGATCTCCACTTTTTCTTCTACGGCATACCCGCTTAGATCAATAATTTCCAGACGGTCTCTCAATGCCGGCTGAATATTATTGATATTGTTGGCAGTAGCAATGAACAGGACCTTACTGAGGTCATATTCCAGCTCAAGAT
>CAZJNY010000034.1:0-23926 GCA_964547405.1 uncultured Flavihumibacter sp.
ATTAGGGTTGGCATCCATCTCGGATTGCGGGATAGGAAGCAGGCGTTTGTCAAAAGGATAGGGAATATTTCTCGCTGCTGCAGGTGCGTTTGCAGTTCTGGCAATCGGCCTTTTCAACCGGTTCAGATCATGAAACCGCTGTCCCTCAAACGCCAGTTCTTTTCTTCTTTCTGTCAGGATGTCTTCCAGTAATTGATTACCGGAGGAACTGTATCCAGAAAAGGCGGGATCTCTCCGGGTTGCCACGGCATTCAGGTAGGAAGCTGCTGCGGCATCATCTGTTCCTGCGGAAGCTTCTGCGGCCATCAGGTACACATCACTTAACCTAAGCACCTTCGTATCATCCCGGTCGGTGGCAATATTGGTATACTTGTTGACGAAAATGGATGGTACTCCTCCTCGCACCCCTTCTTCCATCAATTGGCGCCGTACATCCGTTTGCGTATAGAGTGCGTATAGTTCCGGCGCACAGAGAAAATCACCATATCCGGTTTGGTTGTAAATATTTCCCAATGCATCGAATCCCAGATTGGCTACTGCATCTGAAGACACTTCAAAAAGGGTTTCCAGTTTATTGGTAAGTGGTGCCGGATTTCTCCAATACGCAACGTAATTCTCCGCCTCCACCAATGTAAAGCTATTGGAGTTGATGACTTCAAGTGCGGCAGTGCGCGCGGCAGTTTTGTCTCCCTTGCTTAGTTGAACTCTCGCTTCCAGTGCTTTTACAGCCAGTTTGCTGAATCGGGAAGAATTGGTATAGTCGCCCAGTAACGCATATGCCTGGTTGAGATCGGAAAGTATTTGCGCATATACTTCTCCTACTGTATTTCTTGAAGGTTTCAGGTTTGGATTAAACGTCAAAACGATGGGAACACCGGGTGCATCAGTTGCTTCGGTATAAGGTTTTGCAAAAAACCGGACCAGTTCAAAATAGATCAGCGCCCGCAGGGCATAGGCTTCTCCTTTATACAGTTTAACCGCAGCCGTTTCCTGAAGGGTAGAGTTAATAATATTATTCGAGCGCAGAATGCTGGTATAGGCATTGGACCACATCAATAACGCATTTCCATCAGCAATAGATTGGGCAAACTGATTAAACTGCGTGTATCGGTTGGAGTTAGTAACCGACTGATAGGTATTGTCTCCCATCAGATCGCCCAATAAGGGAATACTGCGTCCATACAGATCAATGGTTCTCAATCCGGCATAATTACCGCGAACGGCTATCAGCAGGTCTGCTTCAGATTGGATGGCATCCTCTACGGGCAATGCGTTGTAAGGCTTTTTTTCGAGGTATTCCTTGCTGCAACTGCTCATGCTCAGGATCAACAATGCCAGTGTGGCTGTTTTTATGATAGTATGTTTCATTGCTCTTTTTTTTGTGGTTTAAAATCCCAGGTTAAGTCCGGCTGTGATAGTTTTCGGAATAAAAATGTTCAGGTTGGTTTGGCTGTTAATACCCTGCTCCGGATCCCATGGCAGGTTTTTATCGCGAACCCAGGTAAACAGGTTGGTTCCCCGGACATAAAAATTGACATTGCTGAACCCGAGGGGTTTGAGGACCGTGGCCGGAACCTGGTAATTAAGGGTGATATCGCGCAGGCGGATATAATCACCTTTGTAGATATAGAGGGTGGAGGCATTCTGTGCCAGTTTGTTTCCATTGTAGATGTACTTTGGAAGCGCTGCCTGGTCACCCGGATTTTGCCATCGGTCTGTATACTGACGAAGAATTTTATTGAAGCCTCCTCCGTTACCACTGCCCATGTAAAAACCAGCCCAGGTATCCTGCACATAATTGCCCGCATTGTAATAAAACTGAGCATCCAGGCTGAAATTTTTAAACCGGAACCGGTTATTGACAGCACCGAAATAACGGGGAGTTGCCGATCCGTATAGCACTCGTTGTGCCTGGTTCCAGTTATTGGTGGTTTCTTTCCGGCTGCCATCCGTATACCAGAGCGGATCACCATTTTGTGGATCTACACCGGCCCATACACGCAGGTAAAGTGTTTGAAAATCATATCCGGGACGACGCATGAATGCACCTGCCAAAATATCCTGGTTATTGACGGTCTCCAGAATTTTATTCTGGTTCAATGCATAGTTGATGGAAAGGTCCCAGTCAAAATCCTTGGCTTTAATCAGAGTTAGACCGAGGTTGAGTTCAATACCTCTATTCTCCATCGATCCGAAATTCCCGCGGATTGTGGCAAAACCAGCCGAACGCGACAAGGGGGCATCCAATAGCAGGTTGGTTGTTTTCCGGATATAATAATCAGCGTTTAACCGTAACCGGTTGTTGAACATGGACAGATCGAGTCCGACATTAAAAGGTTTATTCAGTTCCCAGGTGAGATCAGGATTACCAATATTGTTAGGTGCGCTGCCCGGCTGCAGGTTGTAGTTAAAGCCGAATCCATAGGTAGGCTGCCAGTCGTAATTGCCAATGGCTGCATTTCCATTGGTACCATAGGAAGCGCGGATTTTCAATTGTTCAATGGCCGCTATTTTCTGTATGAATTTTTCCTGATCCAGGTTCCAGGAAACACCCGCCGACCAGAAATTTCCATAGCGGTTATTGATGCCAAACCTGCTTGACCCATCTCTCCGAAAACTACCACTAAGAACAAAGCGATCCTGGAAATTCAGATTGAGCGAAGAGAGTGCAGACGCAAAAGAATAATCGGAGCCTGTTGCAGAAGCTGCGATGGGTGTGGCAGCTACGATAGGGAGCGTCAACACAGAAGTCGCGGGAAACCCTTCTGCCTGTATATTGCTTTGAAAGGTTCTCGAATCCTGTGCTTCATAACCTGCCTGCAAATTGAGCTTCAGATCTTTTTGGGGCAGCAGGGCCAACTGATAATCGAGCAGGTTGGTAAAACTGTAATTGAACAGGCGGGTGTAAAAAGAAAAACCCCGGCCGTTGGCAGTTTGGCCATCTCCATGAAATGGGTTGTTGTAATTGTTTTCTTCCAGCACGTTGTAATCCATCCCAAAACGCGACGTGAACTTCAGGTTGGGCAAAATTTTATAATCAGCCTGGAAGGAGCCGCGTACACCCAGTTGTTTCAGATTTCTTTTATCCAGTTTTGAAACCGCAACCGGGTTATAAATTACTCCGTTGGGAAAATCCGGTGCACCATAGTTTAAGGAACCATCTTCTTTATAGGCTTGTTTAGAGGGCAATAAAAAATAAGCATTCAAGATCGGGTTGCCAAAGGCACCTCCGGTTAGAGGGGCTTCCTGATTTACAAAACCGGCGGTGATATTTCCGGAAAAGCTAAGTTTATCAGTTGCCTTGTTTACAATGCTGATGGCTCCATTATACCGCTTGAATCCACTCGCAATAGATACTCCATCCTGGCGAAAATAACCGCCGGATAAATTAAAGGTGGTTCGCTCATTGCCTCCCGATGCGCTAAGATTCACCTGCTGTTGATTGGCTTTCCGGGTCACTGCATTCAGCCAGTCGAAATCAATCCCGTTACCAAACCCGAAATTGGCGGCCATTACCTGGTCAACAGTTGCAGCTGTGGCAAGATTGGCATTGATCAATCCTTCCTTTGTCAGTTCAAAATATTCTGCTGCATTTAATGGACGATACCGGTTGTTGTAATAGGCGATATCATTCTGTCCGATTTCAGTATCCAGCCGGAATTTTGTTTTTCCTGATTTTCCTTTTTTGGTGGTAATCAGTATCACTCCATTTGCGGCTCTGGAACCGTATAGTGAGGCAGCAGAGGCATCTTTCAATACGGAAATACTTTCAATATCATTGGGATTTAATGTACTCAGCAAATTAGCTGAAGTGGTTACCCGGGAAGCGTCTCCGCTGTTTACCGGAATGCCATCAATCACCCAGAGTGGTTCAGAACTGGCATTAATGGAACCGATTCCCCTGAGTCGAATTTGCTGGATGGCTCCCGGTGCCCCCGATGCTGCGGCTGATTGAAGTCCGGGTACCGCACCCTGCAGCGCTTTGTCAACAGATGTAAATGGACGGTTTTCAATATCAGCTGCTTTTATCGTATTGATAGCACCCGTTAGTTCCGGTTTCTTGATGGTGCCATAGGCAACCACCACCACTTCTGAAAGATCATCCATGCCGGATTCCAACTGGATGGAAAGGGGAGTATTACTGATACCGATTTCGAGAGTTTTAAAATTAACTGAGCTAATGACCAGTGTTCGGGCATTGTTGGGAACCAGCAGACTGAATTTGCCCTCCGCATCCGTACTGGTGCCTACCCGGGTTCCTTTCACGAGTATATTGGCATTGGCCAACGGTTCCCCGTTTTTGTTGGTTACTGTGCCCGATACATTTTTATCCTGTGCAATCGCCTGCAGGTAAAAGGTAAAGAGGCACATGATTGCAATCATGCATTTACTTCTCATACTGTTAGAATTTGGTTGATTAAACCAATGAAATTAGCCGGCCACCAAATGGTGTTACATGCGATTCAATGAGCTGACTTGTTTATCTAACAGAAAGCCGGTTACTGTCAATGAAAGGCGTACATGTTTATTTAAAAGAAAACGGGATGTAGAAACATCCCGGGATCATTACATATCACATTCAATGTAACATGAGAAAATTAGTATGCAAGCTTTTGCTTTACGAATCAAATCTACCATTACAAACAAAAAGGCCTGTCCGAATTTCAACGAACAGGCCTTTTCTGAGAACAGATGGTTTTTATAGGCTCATTTCTACGATTTCTTTTACGCGATCCAGTGTTATAATACCATTTTCTCCAAGTGCCTTCCAGTTGCGTTTGTCGAAACGATCCTGGATGATGCTGGCTGTTTCCTTGTATTCACTGGTATATTCGGAGAGCCGGGTTTTTACACCGAGCGATTGAAAGAAGCTTACAGTTTTTTCAATGGCAGCGCTTGCTTTTTCATCAGTGCTGCCCTGGTGAATGCCCCATACCCTTTCGGCGTATTGTGCCAGTTTTTCTTTTTTATTGGAGAACATCACCCGGTATAAATTGGGACCGATAATTGCCAGCGTTTGTGCATGATCGATACCGTATAAGGCAGTCAGTTCATGCCCGATCATATGGGTTGCCCAATCTGTTGGAACTCCTTGTGCGATCAATCCATTCAGTGCCATGGTACAGGCCCACATAAAATTTCCTGCACTGATTTCATCTGCCGGATTCTCCAATACCTTCGGACCAATTTCTATCAGCGTACGGAAAATTCCTTCAGCTATCGAATCCTGTATAGGCGCATCTGCTGGATAGGTCATATACTGTTCCAGCACATGGCTATAAGCATCAATGACACCATTGGCAATTTGAATAGCCGGTAAACTTTTTACAACAGAAGGATCCAGTATTGAGAAGGCAGGAAATACCAGGGGAGATCCAAAGGAAAGTTTTTCCCGCGTAGAGTCCCGGCTGATTACTGCATTTCCATTCATCTCTGAACCGGTGGCCGGAAGTGTAAGGATGGTTCCAATAGGGATTGCTTTTTTCTGTTGCCCAGCAGTACGATTTACCAGCATTTCCCAGGGATCCGCTCCTTCATAAGGGATGGCGATGGCAATAAATTTTGCAGCATCCAATACGGATCCGCCTCCAACTGCCAGTATGAAATCAACTTTTTCAGTCCGGCTTAGTTCTACCGCCCGCATACAGGTTTCATACCGGGGATTGGCTTCAATGCCACTGAACTCGATGATCTTATAACCCTTTAGTTCAGCCATTGCCTGCTCATAAATGCCATTTTTTTTAATACTTCCGCCTCCGTATGCAAACAGAATAGTGGCATTCGCCGGAATATTATCTTTTAATTTTTGAATTTTCCCCTTGCCAAATAATATTTTGGTGGGGTTACGGTATTCGAAACTGTTCATTTGTTTTTTTCTTTTAACAAAGATAGTCCCGGCTTGTTCGCAAAGCGCCCTGCGCCGTTAAAAAGGAACAATATTGCTCCAAAGAGAATGTTAAGAGCGGGAAACATGGCTGGCAGCGGATCATGATTCGCCAGATGAAGTCCTGCAGCCACCATAAAATTAATGACCAGTACTGCTGCAGCCCATCTGGATTTATATCCGATCAGCAGGAAAACTGCCGCGCAAAATTGTCCATAAACGGAAAGGATCGCGCTGCTCAATGGAAAAGGAAATCCTTCTGACTGGAGAAAATTCCTGAATTCCAGCATACGATCCCAGCTTACAATATTATCCAATACACCATAGAGAATCTGAAGGCAGAGGTATATTCGGAATAAAAATATACCCAGGTGCTGATTGGTAAAAATTGCTTTCATTATTAACTAAGAATTAATGAAATGAAGCTAGTGGATAGTGGTGTTTACCTGATTGCCGTCTGATACGGATTGAGTATTTTCTATGGACAAATACTACGTCTTAAATCAGTTGATTCAAAATAAATACAGTCCTGGCTGTCGTTGGTGGGTAGATTCCTGCTGTTCGGCGCATTATTTTCGGTTCAGCACTTTTTTATCGACTTTTGGTCCGCATGAAAAAATACCCCATTCATATTACCTACTGGTTTCTTTATCTTTCATTGAAGATCCTGATTGAATATTTGTGGGTTAAGGCTGTTATCACCACCATTCCGGCTCCGGAGCTGGCACTTGGTTCTGTAATTGCCGGAATTTTGTACCTGATTCCGGAAATTTTATTTGCCTATTATCTGCTTCATGTCGGACTGGATAAAGTCTTTAAAAAAGGCCGGTTTCAGTTCTTTTATTTTCTGGAAATTCTATTGGTGCTTTGTGTTACTATTTACTCCATGCGCTTAATTGCACACGGACTGGTAGCTCCCTATGCCTACAACAATCAGCTTCCGCTGACGCCTGTTCTTGGATTCCAGCGTGTATTGTTGTTATTGGTTGATATTGTATTTTCCGCCGGCTTATTAATTGCGATAGAATTTGGCATGCGTCAACTGGAATTCAAAGAGCGGGAGAAGGAATTGATCCGTGAAAAAATGAACGCTGAACTGCAGATGCTGAGAAATCAGATAAATCCTCATTTTTTATTTAACACCCTGAATAATATTTATGCACTGACGAGGAAAAAGTCGGATAAGGCTCCGGAAGTAGTAATGAAATTAGCAGAACTGCTGAGTTTCATGTTGTATAAATCAAGTGTGGATACTATAACCATACAGGAAGAAATCAGGGTACTGGAAGATTATATTGAACTGGAGAAGATTCGTTACAGCGAACGCCTGTCTGTTTCCTTCACTAAAAATATTGATGACCCTTCCCAGCGAATCATTCCGCTTTTATTCCTTCCGCTGGTAGAGAATGCATTCAAACATGGTGTGAGTGAAACCCGCTTTGATTCCTATGTTCATATTGATCTGAAAGTAAATAACGGGCTACTGAATTTTAGTATTGAAAACTCGCTGGAAGAAAAGGGAACCGAACTTCAGTTCGGGAAAATCGGACTTTATAATACCCAACGGCAACTGGAACTTACCTATCATGAACATAGGTTGCAACAGCATGCTACAACGGATGCCTTTCGGATACAACTTGACCTGAACCTGCTTAGTTATGGAAAAATTTAACTGCATCATTGTTGAAGATGAGCCGCTTGCTGCGGAAGTATTGTCAGACTATATCAAACAAACACCATTTCTGGAACTGGTGGGTACCTGTGCTGACGCTATTTATGCATTGGAGTTACTACAGCGACAACAAATAGATCTCATTTTTCTGGATATCCACCTGCCTAAATTAAGGGGCTATGATTTTATACGCACGCTAAAAAATCAACCACAGATTATTATTACCACCGCCTATCGCGAATATGCACTGGAAGGGTATGAATTGAATGTGGTAGACTATTTATTAAAACCAATCAGCTTCAATCGTTTCCTGGCTGCCATTAATAAAGTCAGAAAAAATATGACACCGGATTCCATACTGGTTTCCCGGCAGCCTGCTGGTCAGCTGGAATCTCCTTATCTGCTGATCAATGTAAATAAGAAGAGAGTGAAAATTGAACTTCGGGATATTCTCTATATAGAAAGCAAAAAGGAATATATTTCAATTGTTACAAAGCAGCAGGCTTATCTGACCAAATATGCCCTTGGAGAAATTGAGCAGCAGCTCGATAAGGCTCGTTTTCTTCGCATTCATCGATCATTTATTGTTGCGCGTGATAAGATCAATGCCTTTAATGCCGCTGAGGTGGAAATAAACAGCCTTCAAATTCCTATCGGAAGAAGTTATAAGGAACTGGTACTGTCTTTATTGGGAGACCCTCATTTATAAAAAAGAAAGCCGCCTCTTCTGGGAGGCGGCCTCATATCGGGGAATATTTTCCTTCTTACATCGCTTTTGTATTGAGATTGGTATCTGCAATTCCAGTCAGCAATTCATCACATTTCTTCTCTTCGTTCAGTGTTTTCAGTAGCTCCTGCAGGGCAGCTTTATGTCCGAGTACTTTGGCAAAAGCTGCCAGTGTACCATAACTGGCAATTTCATAGTGCTCCACTTTCTGAGAAGCGGCAATAATACCGGCATCCCGAACTGAACCTGCTTCGGTTTCTTCCATGATGGATTTGCCTTCTTCCAGTAAACCCTGCATGGCATCACATTTCTTGGCCTGGGGTTTTTTACCTATGGCGTTGAAACAGGATTCCAGTCTGGTAACGTGATTTCGGGTCTGCTCCAGGTGGTTGCCAATCGCCTTTTTCAGTTTGGCATCAGAGGCATTTTTCTCCATTTTCGGGAGTGCTTTTACCAGGGCTTTTTCAGCCCAGTACAAGTCCTTTAATCCATCTTCAAACAGGGAAGAAAGATCCTTGGCGGCATCTTTTTTGGCGGGTATTTTAGCTGCCTTTTTCGGGGCTGATTTTTTGCTGGTTGCTTTTTTTGTAGGCATAAAAAAGGTTTACTGGTTAATGGATTTGATTATCTGCCTCTGCATCAAAAAAATTGTGCCAGCCCCAGCTTTATTCCGGTTCTTTTAATTCATCCAGCAGTTTGCGTATCTGTTTGGCATGTTTGCCGTAATACCGTTCCACCCACCAGTTGGTTGCCCAAATGATAAATACGGTCATCAATACCAATACCACCGGAATTACTATCCAGTCGCCTGCATCCATTAATGGCCTGTCCGGAAATTTCAATAGTCGCCGTTGGAATACAATCAGCAAGGCAGCGATCATGGCAAATGGTACCAGCAGGAACGAGAAGGATTTATACGCTTCCATATTCAGGCGGATTTCATAATAGAGTTCATAGAGATTGTCTTTGGAACTGCCTGTATAGTTGTGCGACTCTTTAAAAAACCGGTAGAAGCGTAAAAAATAATAAACCGAAACCAATACCAGCAACGCGTAAATGCTATAATAAGCGATGCTGAAATGCTGGGTAAATTTGAAATAAATGGGCCAGAATCCCATTAGGATAATCGCAAGGCTCTGATAGAAAAGTTCGTTTTTCATATTGATGCGGATCCGGTCGAGCGGCTGGTGCGCTTTCTTTAATTTTTCCGGTAAGGAATTGAGCGGCTCGCTATCAAGGCCTTCCTTTTCCCAGGATTTTTGCAGATCATCAAGATTCATATCCAAGTTGTTTTATTAGTTGTTGTAATTTTTCTTTAGTGCGACTCAGTTTCACCCGGGCATTATTTTCTGTTATACCAAGTAAGGAACCGATCTCGCGGTGCGATAAGCCTTCCATGAAGTAGAAAATCAGTGCTTTTTCGATGGGGTTCAGGTGCTGTACCACCTGATAAAAAATTTTCATTTGTTGGGCCTGTTCGGTGGCAGTATCATCCGCTTTCAGTTCAGTTAAACTGTCTGCTTCCGTTGTTATGACCGGCTGCCTTTTCTCTTTGCGTAAAAATGTGATGGCGGTATTCACGGCTACCCGGTACATCCAGGTTGAAAAGCTGCTCTTCCCTTCAAACTGGTGGTAATTGGTCCATAAGCGCAGCACAATTTCCTGGACCAGGTCTTCCCGATCCTCCCTGTTATCCATATACATCCTGGATACCTTGATTAGAATACCCCGGTTGGCTTCCACCCGCTCTAAAAATTCTTTCTCCGATATATTATTCACTGTAATTTTCTTCCGGTTGATACTATGGATAGTCGCCCAATTTCCGGTTTCGTTACAACAGCCTCAAATTTTTTATAGTAAATTGTTGTTACAGCATGACCACGAAAACAGTTACCAACGCACTTGTGGCGGATCCTGAGCTGGCCATTGACCAGGAATTACTGACTTCAACAGAAGAAGCGGGACAGGTAATCATACATGCATCCATCACCTGCAGGGCGAGCTGGGAACTGGTTCGTATCTGGAAAACTACCTATCTGATCGACCGGGGATCGGGCACAAAAAGTCAACTGCTGCACGCCAGCAATATTTCCATTGCTCCCAACTGGACACCCATTGTACAGGGACAAACGATCCGGTTTACGCTGGTGTTTGAGGCCCTTCCGAAAGGGTGCACCGTATTTGATTTTGCCGAGATCATACCAGAACCGGGTGGGTTTTTAATTGAAAATATTTCCCGAAACCATTCCGATGTGTACCGGATTGATCTCTCCAACCAGGAATAATTTTAATCTTTCCGGATTCAATTCCTTTTTTATTACTAGTTTTTAGGCATGCTTCGACATTTATACGTTCAGGTTATCATCGGTATTCTTGCCGGCATCCTGGTAGGTGCATTATTTCCCGCATTTGCTCCCGGTGCCAAACTGATCAGCGATACATTTATTAATATGATCAAAATGGTGATCGCACCGGTCATCTTTTTCACGGTGGTGGCGGGTATTGCTGGTGCAGGAGACCTCAACAAAGTAGGTCGGGTGGGCTTAAAAGCCTTTATCTATTTTGAAGTGGTTACCACCCTGGCACTTATTATTGGCCTGGTTACCGCCAATTTGGTGAAACCCGGTGCGGGCGTCCATTTCTCCGGTGGTCCAACCCAGCAGGTCGAAAAAATAGCAGAGCAGGCCGGAGAAATGAACTGGGCGGAGTTTTTCACTCATATTGTACCCTCCAATGTAGTGGATGCCTTTGCCAAAGGTGATATCCTGCAGGTCCTGTTCTTTTCAATTCTTTTTGCTATTGGTCTCAAGATGACGGGTTCAGCGGGTAATAGCCTCCTGGTGTCATTTGAAAAGATCAACAAAGTGCTGTTTAATATTCTGCATATCATTATGCGCCTGAGTCCGCTGGGCGCTTTTGGGGGTATGGCCTATACCATTGGAGAATATGGATTCGGAACCCTTGCAGTTTTGGGTAAACTAATGATGACTTTTTATCTGACTGGTTTTCTTTTCATTTTTGTAGTGCTCAACCTGATTTGTCTTTATTACCGGATCAATCTCTGGAAACTGCTGAAATATATTAAGGAAGAAATTTTTGTGGTGATTGGCTCCAGTAGCAGTGAGGCTGCCCTGCCATCGCTGATGGAAAAACTTACCAATGCAGGCTGTGAAAAAGAAGTAGTGGGATTGGTAGTGCCTACCGGATATTCTTTTAACCTTGATGGAACAACCATTTATCTCAGTATGGCGGTTATTTTCCTGGCCCAGGTGTTTGATGTTCAACTGAGCCTGGGACAGCAATTAACCGTAATTGGTATCCTGCTGATTACCAGTAAAGGCGCAGCAGGGGTTACCGGAAGTGGGTTTATTGTACTTACCTCTACGCTGACTGCCTTAAAAATTATTCCGCTGGAGGGACTTGCCCTATTGATAGGAGTAGATCGGTTTATGAGTGAAGGCCGGGCTGTGGTAAACTTTATTGGCAACTCGGTGGCTACCATTGTTATCGCCAAAATGGAGAATGCCATTGATATGCCAACCTATAGGGCGGTGGTGGACCAGGGCAAAGAAGCCGCCTGAAGGTTACAACTGCGCTGATTACTACACTCTGATAAAGTAAACTGCTGCGCATGTATTCATTTCCGTTAGCCAGGGTCCTGCTGCTATTTCTATTTACTGGTTTCCTGAACCGCAGCCTGACCGCGCAAACCAATACGGTTCCCTTTCAGGTATTGACAGTGGATGGGAGTCCGGCTGTTGCCCCCTATAACTTTCATCCATCGAAGCTGGTTCCTGAAATAAACTGGACAGCCAACTGGATTTGGCTGGATCCTGCTATTTACCCAGACTATCAACGCACTAAAACTACCTGGCTGGGGCCGGATACCAAAACTACTCCCTATCGGGTATTTTTCCGGAAGGAAATGAACTGGCAACCAGGCCAGTCGCCGGTTTATCTGTATTGTACGGCCGATGTTCGTTTTCGGTTATATATCAACGGTATACTTACTGCCGAGGGACCAGTTAATACGGGTGGAGATTATGACGATACCAAAGCGCCTGAGTACTGGTATTACAGTGTGTATGATATCAGTAAGCAGCTCAGGGAGGGAAAGAATACCATCGCTGTTGAAGTATTCAGTTATGCGCTGGAATGGTCTGAAATAACCGGTACCTATGGCGGTTTGCTGGCAGAAATCAAATCCGGTAATCAGACTTTAGTACGAACCGATACTAGCTGGCTGGCGGTGCCTGATACCAGTCTGCAAAAAAAAGGCGACTGGCTGGAGTGGCAAACCGGAACCGAACCTGAAAACTGGACCGCTCCTTCATTTACCTCCTCCAACTGGCCCAAGGCGGCTGTACAACGCGGCCTTTCCAAAACCCGCTTGTTCCGGAGTAATATCCCTGATTTGCTGCAGGCTTCTCTTAAGCCACTAACTCCCATGCCTGAACGATTTTTTTCAGATTCTTCCTTTTTGCTGGATTTTGAACGGAACCGGGTAGCCAGGATACAATGCAGTTTCATTGCCAGTGAAGGCGATACCATTGAAATCACCCCGTTTGAAAAAAAGGACTATGTTGCCAGTCCGTCGCGAGCCGTACGAATCATAGCGAAGGAAGGTGTCAATCAGTTTCGAAGTCCCAATCTCGCTGCTTTCAGGTACCTCAGGGTTCGGGTAGCGTCCAGAAAGCCGGTTCATTTCAAGGCTTTTGATGCTGTTTTTACCAGTTATCCATTAGTGTACAGGGGCCGTTTTTCCTGCTCGGATCCTTTCTATACAAAGCTTTGGTCCATCGCCCGATATACGACCCAGCTCTGTATGGGTGATATGTTTTACGACTCTCCCATGCACCAGGAACCGAATGCCTGTACCGGAGATTATTTTATCGAATCACTGAATGCCTGGTATGCCTTTGGAGATGCCTGGCTAACCCGGCAAAACCTGATTCAGACCGCTCAAATGATGGAAAAAAATCAGTACCGGATGTTTCATACCAGCTATTCCCTGGTTTGGGTGCAGATGCTGCACCAGTATATTCAGTACACCGGCGACAGTTCCATTCTTACCGAAGTACTTCCCCACGCACACCAGTTGATGCTGCTTTTCCGATCCTATCTGAATAAAGACTATCTGGTGGCTAATGCACCGAATTACATGTTTATGGACTGGATCAAAATTGATCGCTTTAATGCCCATCATCCTCCCGCCATGATCGGAACCGGCTATATGACTGCGTTCTACTACAAAGCCCTGCGGGATCTGGCCTGGTTACATGAATGGGGAAGCAAGAAATCGGTGGCCACTGCGTACTTGTCAAGGGCCTCCTGGTACAATCAGTTGGCCGACAGTATTCGTAATGGCATTGATCTTCGGTTGTGGGACCCCGGTAGGAAATTATATCGCGATGGGGTGCCGGGAATGACCAGCGTGCCCCCTTCTTTCTGGCTTCCTGCTGATACCAGCATCACAACCTACAGTGCTCATTTTAATACCCTGGCAGTATTGTATGGAATAGCACAACCCAATCGTATGGAAGCATTGATGCGGTATGTGGTTACGCAGCAGGACTATGAATTGCAGCCTTATTTTATGTCCTATGTGCTGGCAGCCATGTCTAAGCTGAATAAAACAGACGAGGGGCTAGAACTGGTAGATCGCTGGAAAAACGGAATCGATACCAGTACCTATACCCTGAAAGAAAACTGGCAGGATCTCAGTGCCACCGGTTACAGGGGAGATTATAGTCATGCCTGGGGCGGCTCTCCGCTATTGTTTTGCTCTGTAAATCTTTTAGGCATTACATCTTACAGTCCCGGTTATGCGCAGATTGCCATCAGGCCCTATGATGGTACTGCTATTGAATGGGCAACCGGTGCTGTTCCTGTGGGTGATAATGAACTGGTAGAGGTAGACTGGAAAAAAACAGCGAAAACCTCAAAATGGGAATACCGGATCCCGGCTAACAGAACCGCAGTTCTCCAGTTACCGGAAAGCTGGCGGTCTAAAAAAATCCGGATCAATGGAAAGAAAGTAACCTACAGGTCCAGCCTGGCTTATACCGTTCGGCAGCTCCTGATTGAAGTGGAATAATCAGTTTTCCAATACCTGCAATTGTTTATTGTATTTATTCCGGTACGCAACCGGGTTGAGTCCGGTTATCTTTTTAAACAGGGATCGGAATGCTTTTGTATCCGTATAACCCACATCATACATTACTTCATTGATATTTTTGCGGGTGGCTTCAAAGCTGCGTTTGGCAGCTTCCACTTTCACACGCTGGATGTATTCGGCTACGGTATTATTGGTTGCCTGCCGAAAGCGTCTTTCCAATGTTCTGCGGCTCATGGCCACCAGTGCGGCAAGTTCATCCACTGTCAGCTTTTCTGTGAAATTTTTCTCAATATGTTGCTGGATCTTTTTAATATCCTCATCCGCATGATCTTTTTGTCCATTGAAAATAGCAAAAACGGTCTGGCTGTTCCGGTCTATATCAATCGCAAAATATTTGGAAGCCAGAATGGCGGTTTCGCGGTTGGTATATTTTTCCAGGAGGTAGATCAGCAGGTTCCAATAGGAGTTGGCACCACCACTTGAATAGATACCCTGCTCTTCGGTGATGATATGTCCGTCCATAATAGTGACCTCCGGATATCGTTCTCTGAATTCATTGTAAAAAGCCCAGTGGGTCGAACATTTTTTACCATCCAGCAAACCAGTTTCTGCCAATACGAAAGCACCCAGGCAAAGCGATGCGATTTCTGCACCTTTCTGGTACTGTTTCACCAGCCAGGGAATAAAATCTTTATTCATTTCCAGCACCGGGGCAATCGGACTTGAAATGGCGGGAATGATGATCAGATCAGTTTTATCTACTTCACTGATAAGCTTATCTGCCTGGATGGAAAATACACCATTCAACAAGCTGGTTTGCTTTTCAAGTCCGACCAGTTGAATGGAAAACAGGGGTGCTTTACCGGCTGCCTGCAGAAACTGGTTGGCTGTTGTAAACAAATACCTGGGATCCGCAACGGCTTCCATTACCGCACCGGGAGGAACCAGTATGGAGATCGATTTCATTGTATGAAAATACGGCAAATCGCTGACGGAAATAACCCTGCAATCCGTCGCAATCGGCAATCCTGATTTCGCTTTAATCGTATGAATTTTGATACAAATGATTTCACAGATGCGCCAGATGATTACTTATCTCAGCTTCAACGGCAACTGCCGGGAGGCGATGCTGTTTTATCGTGATTGTCTGGGCGGTGAATTGAGCTGGCAAACGATTGGCGATACGCCTGCTGCTGAAAAAATTCCTGAACCGCTTCAGCATTTTATTCTGAATGCCAGCCTGATTAAAGACGAGTGGATTCTGATGGGTACAGATATGGTTGCAGATGGCCAGCTGATCAAAGGGAATTCCGTATCCATTTTGCTGGATTGTGTTTCTGAAGAAGAGTTTTATACCTGTTACCAAAAATTAAAAGATGGTGGCAGGAGTACCCAGGATATTGAACGTACTTATTGGGGGGTGTTATTTGGGGGACTCACCGATCGTTTCGGAAATCAGTGGCTGCTGAAGTTTGCCGCCTATGATAAAAGCTGAACGAAGCTATTCGCTTTTCATTAAATGTAGTATTTTGGTTGGGTGCGTTTATACATACTTGTTATCGGAATAAGTTTATTCCCTTTTAGTGCCATAGCACAAGCTGCGAAAGAAGCGGACAGCATCCTTTCGGGTTATTCCAATTCATATCACCAGGCAGCGGGTGAAGGTGATTGGGCAAAAGCGCTTTCGATTGGAAAAACTGCGCTGGCACAGCAGGCAATAACGCTTGCTTCTCCGGCAAAAAAAGCCGAACTCTGGTTTGATATCGCCTATATGAGCGCTGAACTCAAACAAACGGACAGTGCTGTTTACTATTATGAAAAGGCCAGAGTAACGCTCGAGGCGATGCCGGAGAAGGATATTGAACAACTGGGACTGATTTACAACAACCTGGCATTTGCAATGGATAGCCAGGGCCGCCAGCAAAAGAAAATCTCTTATTATACAAAGGCGTTGGAACTGTGGTTATCTGCCAATCCACAGCCACAGGGAAAACTGGTAACCGCTCTTGGTAACCTGGTTGAAGCACATACCGAATATGGTTCCTTCCGGCAAGCGGGTCACTATCTCTCAGAAATGAAGAAGAGGAGCGGAGCCCGGGGGGCTGAAACCATACTGGCCTGTATCCGGTATTATGCTGCTACGGATTCTATGGTACCCTTAAAGCAGTGGGTTGGCCAGATGGAAACCTTGTTTCGCCAAAGCCCTCCTGAAAAAGCTGCTGAACTTTCCGGATATCTGTTATCCGCACTGGAAACGGCGGGTTATGCATGTAAAAACCGGGGGGAATTTGACTTGTCGCGGCAATACTATGATAAAGTAAACAGGTTGGCCAGGGAGCCATTCTATCTGATGAAATCCGCGGCTAATCTGGCCATTCTCGAATACGATCGGGGAGCCTATTCTTCAGCATTGGAATACACCCAACTCGCCCTTTCCAGAACCGATACCGGCTGGTCAGGTTCCAGTTGGTACAGTCTGATGGTGCTGGAAGCGGAATTGCTGGAACGCCTGGGAAAGCAGGATGCAGCCATCAGTAATATTGAAAGATTGTTATCCAGGATGACCCGCAAGCAGGTTGCTGTCTCCACAATTTCCAAACTTACGATTGAAGACCTGAGGTCTCTTTCCAGTTATAATTATATCCAGGTACTCACCAAAGCCGGACAGGTTTTACAGCGTATATCGCGCAGGGGCGGAACAACCATGAAGGAAGGACAGCAGCTTTTTTTACTGGCAGCGGCTATGTTCAAAACCTATTACCAGGAGGGAGTGTATAACAAATACCTGGATGGATTGAATCGCAGTATCATGGAAGGGTTGTTGAGTGGCGAGGTAACGGAAGCTGTTATTGAGGTAATTGAGAACAATGGTTCCCGCCATATCTGGAAGAAAATGCTGCACCGCTACAGTGGTCAGCTGGCAGAACAATCCCAGGCTCTTTCAGCGGACTTTAAACTGGCCGACCTGCAGAAAAAATTATCCGGCAATCAACTTGTACTTCGATACTACCTCACAGATTCAGCTCTTTATTCAGTGGAGATCAGCAAGTCTGGAATAAAATCAAACCGAATCGGAAAACAGGCTGAAATCGTTTCACTGGTTGATGAAGTGCAGGAGGCTATAACCGGTATCCGGACGGGTTACCTCCCACTGCTGAAAAAACTATCGGCAAAACTGATCAATCCGCTGCGGTTAGCTCCCGGCAATCCTCAACAGCTAATAATCATTCCTGATGAAAACCTGGGATTCCTGGCTTTTGAAACGCTCTTACTGCCGGATGGCAGACATCTCATTGACCAGTTCTCCCTGTCCTACGCATATTCCTTACCGTTATGGACCATTCATCAGCAATCGAAAACGGAATCCGCAAAAGAAAATAAACTGGTAGCTTTTGCACCTGCATATCCGGAACGTCCCGTTTCTAACCGCTCCCCTGCAACCAGGGGCGCTGATTTGTTTCAGTTACCATTTGCACAGGAGGAGGCCCGGACTATCGCAACGCTTTTCAAGGGCACCGTATATGAAGGTCAGGATGCTAACCGAACTAATTTTTTAAATACAATTGGCAGATTTGATTATTATCATTTCGCGATGCATGCTGAATTAGACACGCTTTCATATGAGGCTACCAACCTGGTGTTTTCAGATTCGGAAAGATTGCATTTTTATGAGTTGTACAACCTGGATTTCCCGGCAGAAATGGTGGTGTTGAGCGCCTGTAATACCGGCATAGGTGCAATGGTAAAAGGAGAAGGATTAATGAGCCTTTCTCATGCCATGAGTGCCGCAGGAGTCAGGTCTTCTGTTTATTCGCTTTGGGAAGTGCCGGATAAAGAAACGGCTTCAATCATCACCGGATTTTATCAATACCTCGACAAAGGATACGACAAAGCGGCTGCCTTACAGCAGGCCAAAAATGATTTTTTGAAGGCCAATCCTGCTAAACAGCATCCCTATTATTGGGCGGGCTTTATTCTGAATGGAAATACAGCGGCGATACAGAAGAATAGTTATTACTGGGTTTGGATTGTAGCTGGTATTTTAGGCTTATTGGCCGGATGGCTGGTATACAGAAAACGAAATTCAATCTAACTGCCCTGATAATTTTGTAGCCAGCGTTGCAGCAGGATGGTTTTCTCTGCTCAGCAGGGTTAGAAGTTTTTTTGCTTCTTTCACCTGCCCGGACTTTAAATAAGCCAGCGCGCAGTACCAGTCTGCCCAGGATTTCAGGCCATAGGCATCAGTTTTCCAGGATATAGCCTTGAACTGTTGAATGGCTTCCTTCAGTTCGCCGGTTTCCATCCGGCAAATCGCTGCATAAAAAAGCGCATAATCTTCTTTGTTATATTGATAGGCCTGTTCAAACTGGCTCCCGGCATCTTTGTACCTCCCCTGTTCATAGAAATCAAAGGCCTGTCGGATTGTGCTGTTTAGTGAGTCAGCTGTTGCTCCGCGAACTGTTGGATGTACTACATTGGGATAGGCCTGATAATAGTCGGCATATAAGTTGGCGGGTTGTTGCTGAGCGGAGAAGATCCAGTATATCAATGCAATAACAGCCAGCATTGCAGCTACAGCCAACAGTTTTTTAAACGGGTAGGATTTTTTTTCTGCTGCCTCCCAGTTCCGGAGCATTTCTTTGTCCTGCTTTCGTTGAAGGATATGCAAACCTGCCTCCAGTTCTTTTCTGAAGGTCCATTCCTCCTTTAGTGAAGGATCGGAATCCAGTGCCAGCTGAAAAGACTGTTCTTCTTCAGGACTCAGTGTTCCTTCAAAATAGCGGTTTAACAGATCCTCTTTATCCATGGTACTAGCTACGCAGCTGTTTTTTTAATTGTTGAAGGCATCTTGATTTCTGGCTCTTGGCGGTTTCTTTATTTTCATAGCCCATGCTGGTAACAATCTCGTCCAGCTTTAACCCCCTGTAATAAAAGGCGCTTAGTATTTCCTGGCATTTAGGTCCCAATAACCGGAATTGCTGTTCCAGTTTTTCTGTAAACCCGTCCGGTAAGGAATCTGCATAGGGCTCCCAGCGCAGCATTGTTTCATTTTTTTCATCCAGCGGAATCCAGCTCTGCTGTTTGTTGGAATTGAACAAGCTGTATTTCCCAATGGCAAAAAGATAGGTGCTCAGGCGGGCTTCCAGCTGATCCAGTTTTCCTTTTCGGACATTTTCAAGCAAAATGATAAAGGCATCCTGGTATCGGTCGGCTAATGATTCTTCTGTTGCTCCAAGTTTACGCAGGAAGGCAAAAAATCCCTCCCTGTTGGTTTCGTATTCCATTCGGGTAATGGCTGGATCGCCTCTCTTTAATGCTTCGATTCGATTCAAGTCCTGCTCTTTAGTAATCAAATGCCGAAAAAGTAAACATAAAAAATTTTCTGCAGGCATGTTTACCTTTTTCAAATTTCACTACTAATGAGGATGCCACTAACTAAACTATTGTATATATGAAATCTATTGTGCTGGTATTCCTGACTTCTTTACTGTTTTGTCTCAACAGTGAAGCCCAAACCATTGATCCGAAAGAAAAAGTCAAGCGCAAAACCACCCAACGCGCAGATCAAAAAACTGAAGAGGGGATTGATAAGGGCCTGGATAAAATCGAAGAAGGCATTAACGGCCTCTTTAAGAAAAAGAAAAAATCGGGAAAAACTTCCGAGGAGGAGGAAGAAGAGGAAGATGCAACGGCCAGCTCAGATACAGCCAAAAAACCTGTATCTGCAACAGGTGCGCCTTCCGGATCCGAGTTCAAACGGTACAGCAAATTTGATTTTGTTCCGGGTGAGAAAATTGTTGCAGTGGAGGATTTCACCCAGGATGCTATTGGTGATTTCCCTGCCCGCTGGAATACCAATGCTTCCGGCGAGGTCATCACTGTTGATGGATTAGATTATCATTGGATGAACCTGACCCAGGCAGGTTATTTTTATCCTGAATTTCTCACAAAACTTCCCGATAACAGCACCATTGAATTTGAGCTGCTGGCATTGGGGAATTTTAAACCAACATATGAAGCGTTCTCGGTTGGATTTGTAAGAGATAACGAGAGTCTGCTTACACCGGAAGATCCTTCTGCAGTCTGGGTTTCCTTTAATGCGTCATCCGAAGGAAGTGTAAATTTTACGGTACGCGATGCGGTAGGCAATGAGATCATTAATAATAGTATTGCTAAAAATCCGTATTGGGCTTCTGAGCATAACCGGAAAGCCCGCATTTCTGTATGGCGTCAGAAAACACGTCTACGGGTTTATATAAATGAAACAAAGTTGATTGATCTGCCCAGGGCTTTTGATCCTGCCCAGCAATATCGGCTGCTCTTTCATGCTAATCTGTATGGCACAGAAGGGCTTAGTTATGCCATCTCACAGCTTCGTGTAGCCGAAGGAATGCCGGATACCCGTTCCAAACTGATCACAGAAGGGAAATTTGTTACCAATGCCATCCTGTTTGATGTGAATAAGGCGATCGTAAAGCCATCCAGTTATGGTGTGATCAGGGAAATTGCCCAGGTGTTGAAAGAGAATGCCGGGGTTAAAGTGGCTATTGTAGGGCATACAGATAGTGATGGCAGCGCTGCCGGTAATCTCACCCTTTCCAAACAAAGAGCAGAGTCGGTAAAAAATATAATGATTGCTGAATTTGGAATTGATGCCAGCCGCCTGAGTACCGATGGGAAGGGCAGCAGTCAGCCGATCGATAACCGCAATTCGGCAGAAGCAAAAGCCAGTAACCGTCGGGTTGAATTTATAAAACAGTAATCGGATCCATTTACCATTAAACCAGTTCTGAATCAGGGTGTTGGCAGGTCAGTTATAAATTTTCCGGAAGGTGAGATTGATCCTGCCTCCCAATACCCTGCTTCTTTTTGGTAATGCATGTTCCCAATAATGTTGTGTGCTCCCTTTCATTAGGAGGAAGGAGCCATCTGTTAGCAGGATGGATTTTTTGAGCGTTTTCTCGTAATAATGCCGGAACTGAAATTCCCTTGCTTCTCCAAAAGATACAGAACCGATGACAGGATTTGGCCCCAGTTCTTTTTCATTGTCGCGGTGCCAGCCCATACTGTCCTGTTGGTTTCGGTAATAATTCAGCAAGGCGCTGGTATATCGGGTGCCCGATAATTCCTCTATCCGGTTTTTTATCAGTTCCAGCGCCGGGGTCCAGGGTTCCGGCTGCATTGTAATTCCTGAGTATGAATAAGGTTTATCGTTGTCTCCATACCAGGCCGTTAAGCGGGGTTGCATAATTTCCCGGCCAAAGATTTTGATCGGTTCCTGTTTCCAGCGCACGGTTGTTTTGAGTTCCTCAAACAGGCTGACCCTTTCTTCTTTGGTAAAGCAATCCGGGTAAAAATATGCTTCACCATCTTTCGGTAATAAGTTTTGCATGGTTAGTCCCCTTTTCTCAACACAAGACCTGTTTTCGCGCCGGTATGTTTACCGTTTTCCAGTACCAGCTCTCCATTCACCAGGATCCATTGAAACCCTTCGGAAAACTGATGCGGATGGGTAAAGCTGGCTTTGTCTGTTACCGTTGCCGGATCAAATACCACAATATCGGCCGCCTTTCCTTCCAGTAACAATCCACGTGAGGGAAGGTTGAATTTCTGGGCCGCGAGAGAGGTCATGCGACGGATGGCTTCTTCCAGGGTGATGATTTTTTCTTCGCGCACATATTTCCCCAGTACACGTGCATTGCTTCCATAGCCACGTGGGTGGGGCATACCCGTGCCATCCGAAACACCTGCATCTGCGCCAACCATATTGTGAGGATAGGCCATGAAATAACGCAGATCGTTTTCATTCATACTATGATACACCATCTGGGCACCACCTGCATGAATCAGGTCCAGTACGGTTTTGATTTCTTCTTTCACCTTGTTTTTTCTTCCTTTAAGCAGATTGATCTCCGTGATGGATTTGCCATTATAACTGCTGTCTGCTTCATGGCGTGCAACTACAGCATACGAATAGTTTGGATACTTGTTTCGTTTCAGATTGGCCAGCATTTCCTGTTCAATTCTTTCTTTTATAACGGGATCGGATAAGCGCTTACGGATGGAATCCAGTCCGCCCGATTGTGCCCAGTCCGGTAATTGGGTATTCAGGTTGGTACTGCTGGCGGTATAGGGATATTGATCAATCGTTACATCATGTCCTTCTTCCCTGGCTTTTTTGATATAGGCCAGTGTTTCAGTGGAGCGCCCCCAGTTGGCGCGACCTGCTACTTTAAAATGGGATATCTGTACCGGCAGCCCGGCCTGGCGACCGATATCAATGGCTTCTTCAATGGCTTCCGCCACCTTACCCCCTTCATTCCGGATATGAGATGCATAAACGCCTCCATAGGTGGCTGCTACTTTTGCCAGGCTCACCACTTCACTGGTTTGCGCATACATGCCTGGCAGGTAAATCAGTCCGGTTGAAAGTCCGACTGCCCCATCCTGCATGGCTTTTGCCATCAGGCTGTCCATTTTTCGCTGGTGCATTTCCGTTAGGGGAATATTTTCAAGTCCTACTGCCTGCCTGCGGATGGTATTATGTCCGGCCAGGGATGCCACGTTGATGGATACCCGCGCGCTGTCCAGTTTCCTGAAAAATTCTGTGAGATCATCTGATGCAGAGCCGCAGTTCCCGGTGATGATGGTGGTAACGCCGTCGTAGATAAAATTATCAGCAGTTGGCCGGCGGAAAATACTGCCTTCAATATGGCCGTGTACATCAATAAACCCCGGGGCAATTACCCGGTTCTCCACATCTATTGTTTTGGTGGCGGTTTTGTTTTTAAGTTGACCGATGGCCGCGATCTTTCCGGCTTTGATACCCAGATCGCCTTTAAACCAGGCATTCCCGGTTCCATTAATGATGCGTCCGTTGAGTAAAAGGATGTCGAAATCCTGGGCGTTTAGCGGGTTAAAAAGGCTGATCAACAAAGGTATGGCGATGCTAAGCAGGTATTGTTTTCGGCTAAACATGAGCGATAGATTGATGTGTTATTTGTTCTGCTACCGGAAGGTACCAACTCCTGCTGAAGGGGAAAACAGATAAAATTCAGGCAGTGAAATTTCTGCGGGCTTGGTTAATTTGGCGGATTATTGTTCATTAATGTTTCAGCTATGACCCGATATTGTCTTGCCCTCGATTTGAAAGAAGATGCCGATCTGATTGCCCAATACGAAGCTTACCACAAGGATGTGTGGCCCGAAATACTGGCTTCCATCCGGGAAGCGGGTATTCTGGATATGCAGATCTACCGCACCGGTAACCGGCTTTTTATGATCATGGAAGTGAGTGCGGCCTTTGATGGGGCTGCCAAAGCTGCGGCCGATGCGGCCAATCCCAAAGTGATGGAGTGGGAGCAGTTGATGGATACCTTCCAGCAACGCCTGCCCTGGGCTGCACCCAACCAAAAATGGGTGCCCATGGACCAAATCTTCGCACTGAACGGCTAATTCTTTCCCCACCCGACCGGTGCCACCCGACCGGTGCCACCCGACCGGTGCCACCCGACCGGTGCCACC
>CAZJNY010000035.1:0-1540 GCA_964547405.1 uncultured Flavihumibacter sp.
GTCTTTGATGCTGCCAATGGGTTCAAAGGATGTATCGCCGGTATACATGAAGTATTGCGGAGGCAGGGTTTGCTGAAGGAGATTTTGTGTTTAAATCCGGAGGAAAAATTATCACCCGGACAAGCAGCTGAGCTGGATCGGATATACAGTTCCTATCCGGAATGGACAGATGATCTGTTTGCAAGAACAGTAAAATGACTTTATAAATAGTTGACACTCTACGTGAAAACCAATACCTTCTAACAATGAAACAAACTGTACTAATAGCTACTGTTTTTTGTATGCTATTTTCCATCACTGCGCAATCCCAATCTGTAAAACAGGTGGATATCTGTATTTATGGCGGAAGTTCAGCTGGTGTGATAGCAGCCTATACGGCAAAAAAAATGGGGAAAACAGTGTTACTGATTGAGCCCGGAAAGCGACTGGGTGGACTCACCAGCGGTGGCCTGGGCTTTACGGATATCGGAAACAAATTTGCCATTAGCGGATTAGCGCTTGATTATTACAGGAGATTGGGTAAACACTATGGAACATTTGAATCCTGGATTTTTGAACCGGGTGTGGCGGAATCGCTTTTTAAGGAGTATATCGCTAAAGCAAAAGTGGAGGTATGGTATGAAAAAGCTTTGATCAGCCTGACTAAAAACAATGGAGCGATCTCAGAAATCTCCGTGCGGCACCCCTTTGATCAATCTGATCGTACACTGAAGGTGAAAGCAAAAGTTTACCTCGATTGCAGTTATGAAGGTGATCTGCTGGCCAAAGCAGGAGTTTCCTATACGATTGGTCGCGAAGCCAATAGCCAGTACGGTGAAACCTATAACGGAGTGCAGATTGAAAAATACCACCAGTTTCCGGATGGCATTGATCCCTATAAAAAACCAGGTGATCCATCCAGTGGATTATTATGGGGAATTAGTCCGGAGCCGTTACAGCCAATCGGTTCAGGTGATAAAAAAGTACAGGCCTATAATTTCAGGATCTGCCTTACGAATAATCCGGCAAACCGCTTACCGATAGAAAAACCTGCCGACTATCAGCCGGATCGGTATGAATTATTGATACGATATCTCGGACATGGACAACCGAAAACGCTTCGGCAGATCCTGAAAATGGATCTTATGCCCAACAATAAAACGGACATCAACAACAACGGGCCTTTTTCGACGGATATGATTGGAGAAAATTATGAGTATCCGGAAGCCGACTATGAAAAAAGAAGAGCAATTATTCAGAAGCATCTTGTTTACACCAAAGGCCTGTTGTATTTCATCGGCAATGATCCAAGGGTACCGGAATCGATTCGGAATGAAATGCTGACCTGGGGATATCCGAAGGATGAATATGTGGAAACCGGTCATTGGTCGCCCCAGTTGTATGTACGCGAAGCGCGCCGAATGGTGGGAGAATATGTGATGACACAGGCCAATTGCCAGGGCCGGGAACTGGTAACAGACGGTGTGGGGATGGCAGCCTATACCATGGATTCTCACAACACACAGCGACTCGTTATCAATGGAATGGTCAAAAATGAAGG
>CAZJNY010000035.1:1640-20444 GCA_964547405.1 uncultured Flavihumibacter sp.
CAGCAGGAATTGAAAACGAATCCGCTCGCGGATGGTTCCGCACCGGAGATCTTGCTGGATAATGATCAGGAACAATTGGTTAAGGTGCAGGGCGACTGGAAGCCGACCCGTTTTATTGGGTTTGGGAAAGATCTTTTAGTGGCAACCAATCCGGATTCGAAAAGCCGGATTACCTATTCGCCGTCAATAGCCAGGTCCGGAAAATATGAGGTATACACCTATTTACTTCCAAGATATGCGGACCAGGTAAAAACGATCACCTGGGTAATTTGGGATGGGAAAAAAGAGCAGCGATTGAATATTGAGCTGAATACGATTCAGGTAAGTGGTCAGAGCTCCGGCATCTGGCATCAATTAGGAACTTATCAGTTATCAACAGGTTCAACCATAATGCTAGAGGGAACAGGTGAGAAGGGATTATTATTGGCAGATGCGGTATTAGTAAAACCTGTTCAATAAAAAAAGCCGTCTTCCGGAGAAGACGGCTACTGACAAAACCTACTGCTTAGTAACCGGGATTTTGTTCGAGAACGCCTTTATTGCGATCTATTTCTGTTTGAGGAATTGGCCATAACTCGTATTTGTCCTCATATTTTAGCTGAATATTTGGGAAGGCCGGATTGGGACTAAACCCATTAATTGTTTCCGTAGCGATACCCCATCTACGAAGATCAAAATAGCGAATGCCTTCCAGAGGCAGCTCTACCCTTCGTTCATGCCGGATTCTATCCCGCATTTCTGCTTGTGATAAACCAGCAGGTAAAGCAGGCATATCAACCCCAGGACGCGCGCGCACTTCATTTATCTGCTGATACACGCTTGCATCCGGACCAACTGCTTCATTTTGTGCTTCTGCATACAAAAGTTTGAGATCGGCATACCTCATCAATACAAAATCATTTTCACCTTGTAGTCCATAATCAGGATTGCGTACACCTGGGGTCAACCATTTTTTGGGAATGTAGAAATTGGCAGGCCATTCTCCTGAACCAGGCGATGCAACCGCCGGATCATCAAAAGGCCATCCCTTGTCAGCACCATCTCCCGGAAAAAACCAGCTCATAGTCTTTCTTGGGTCATCATCTTCATATTCATCAATCAGGTTTTGAGTGCCTGCAAATCCACCCCACCGATGCATCGCTACACTTAAAGCGGCATCTGCATGAATCATATTCGGAGCCTGAAAAACCACCGAGAACATGATTTCTCTGCTGCTGCGTTGCCCGCTTTTATAAAAATTGGCAAGGTAATTTGTATTTAAACTAAACTTATTTCCGTCAATTACCTGCTTAGCTGTACTGGCTGCTTCGGCAAACTGCTTGAGCTCCATTAATGCCCGTACTTTATAGCCAAGGGCGGTTCCTTTAACAGCATGACCCCCTGTATAAGGTTCATCAGGTAATCCGGCAATAGCTAAATCCAGTTCATCAAGCACAAATTCTAAAATTTCTGCTTTGGCCACCTTCGGCATACCCTTATTAAAATCAAGCGTAAATGGATCTTCCGTAATAAGAGGCACATTTCCGTATAACTGAGCCAGGTAGAGATAATTAAACGCACGTAAAAAATGAGCTTCTGCTTTGTATTGTGTTAATTTATCACCGCTTAGCACTTTGTCAACATTTGCAAGGAAACTGTTAATAGCGGCAAGTGCCCGATAGTTGTTGGAGTAATAGTTCGCAACATAACCCCCACTGGTTGGTGTAATTCCGGAGGATGTAGCGGATCTGCCTCCACCATAATCATGTTGAGAGTATACGTCATCTGTATAGCCATCCCATCCCATGATTTCATATTGTGAGCAACCCCAATTTCCTCCTGTAGCGTAGAGATAATTATACAATCCTGTTAATGCCAGATCTGCATCTTTTTCAGATTTCCAGAATACCGTTGTTGATAATTGATCTCTGGGATTCACATCCAGCAGACTTTTTTTACAGCCAGTTCCAAGCGCAGCAGTTAGCAGGCCGGAGAATATTAATTTATGAAAGGTTTTCATACTAGTTTTTTTGATCGTTTAGAATTGTACCATCGCCCCAAAAGTGAAGGTGCGTAACTGGGGATAAGTCACATAATTACCATCACCTACTCTTTCCGGATCCAATCCAGGGAATTTGCTAATCGTGAAAACATTGTCTGCAGTAAAATACAGCCGGGCTGATTTCATTGTCAGTTTTTTCAGAATTGCTCCCGGTAATGTATACCCGAGTTGAATATTTTTCAAACGCATGAAGGATGCTTCCTTCAAAAAATAAGTAGAGGCATAGCTTTGTACGGGGGCATATCCATCAGCAACATAAATTCTTGGCATGGTCTGAGATGGATTATCCGGGGTCCAGCGATTACGCCAATCAGTTGTAGGAAGAGATCCCTGGCGGAAAGGTTCTATGCCCCATCCATTTACATAAATTTTCTGACCCGCTGATCCATAAAGTTGTGCGCTGAAATCAAATTGCCGGAAAGTCAGACCCATGTTCATGGCATATTGGAAGCTTGGGTATTTTCCATCTACACGTGTACGATCCTGATCATTGATGATCCCATTTCCATCAATATCACGAATTTTCAGATCACCAGGCCGGGGAGTTACGGGTTGGGTAGGTGACTTATCAATTTCATCCTGGCTCTGGAAAATTCCATCCCACTGGTACAAATAATAAGCATCCAGTTCCATACCTTCTTTCCTGATATTGCGGGCGAAAATATCTGTGCTGCCATAATCTTCCAAACTGTTTCGATAGCGTTGTATATTTCCTCCAATAAAATAGCCAAGATCTTTATTGATCTGATCACGGTATTGGATAGCCAATTCAAAACCTTTGTCACGTACTGCTCCATTATTGATAGTTGGTGGGTTTAGTCCAACCCATAGTGGAATTTGAGCGGTTCTAAGTATATCATAGGTGTACTTGTTATACCAGTCTGCTGTAACTGTTAATTTATTATTAAACGCAGTGAGATCGAGTCCAATATCAAATACACTGGAAGATTCCCAAATCAGGGAGGGATCTACGAGTGTCGATGCAGAATAGCCCGGTTGAACGGCACCATTGAAAACGTAGTCCCGGTTTTGTAGTGTTGCCTGGTAAGGGTAAATTCCAATATTCTGATTTCCCAGTTTGCCATAAGAGGCCCGGATCTTAAGATCATTTAACCATTTTACGTTCATCAGGAAATTTTCGTTGCTCAACCTCCAGGCTGCTGATGCAGAATAAAACCAACCTCTTCTGGTGCTGGACGGAAGTCTTGAAGTACCGTCATTACGCAGACTGAATCCTATCAGGTATTTATCCTGGTAATCATAATTCACATTGCCATAATAAGAGCGGAGAGCCCATTCATTGGAAGTTCCGCTGTTGGTCATTCCTGCTGTTGGTCCGGCATTTAATTCACGCAACAGGTTGGTAGTATATTGATTTCTGAATGCGCCGACATTGCTGAATACATTGTGTTCTTCCTGGTATCCTGCAAATCCATTTATGGCATGCTCTCCAAAAGAACGTTTGTAGTTTAACTGGCTATAGAAAACCGTATAAATATTATCATCGCGACCTATTTCCAAGCCGGGAGACCCTACATCAAGATTGCCAGCCGGACTCATATCGTTGTAATAGAACAATTGAACAGTGGGACGAAAATCATTGAATTTGCCGGCAGAATAGTTAGCACCTGCACGGGTTTCCCAGCTTAGTCCTTTAAATAACTGTACTTCCATATTGAGGTTGCCCTGCAGGTAGTAGGTTTCAGTTTGCCTTGTTGCTCCTTCATGAACAATAGCGATTGAGTTTTTATTGCCTTGTTCATTTGGAAAGGCGCGTTTGATCCAACGTCCATCCGGAGCCCTTGGCGGGTAAAGAGGGGATTGAGCGAGGGTAGAAAGGAATTGGTCTCCAGCGCCCTGGCGCGGGTTGTTTTTATTGCCATATTGCATCTGGATATTTGAACCAATTGTGATGCGTTTATTGATCTTTGAACTCAGTCCAAAATCCAGCGTATATTTCTTGAAATCAAAACCGATCATCGTTCCGGGCTGATCCGTTAAACCAATACCTAAATGGTAAGAAGTTCCATCCTTTCCTCCACTCAGGTTCAGGTAATGGTTTTGAACAATCGCAGTCTTGAACAAATCGTTCATCCAGTTATAGTTGGGGTATAGTACTCGATCCGTGGCATTCCGATAGAGATCTATCTGCGCCTGTGTATACTGTGGCTGTAAACCGGAATTGGTTCGAGCTTCGTTGTACAATTCCATATACTCAGCAGAGTTGGTAATTACATCTGGCAATGATGTTGCATTTGTAATTCCGAGGTTGTAATTATAGCTAAGAGAAAACCCGTTGCCACCTTTTTTGGTTTTAACAACGATTACTCCATTAGCTCCTCTTGAGCCATAAATTGCTGCAGACGCAGCATCTTTTAGAACGCTGATGGATTCAATGTCATTCGGGTTTAAAGCGGTTATACTTCCGGGTAAACCGTCCACGATAATCAATGGCGTACTACCAGCTCCACTGAATGTACCAACGCCACGGATTCTGAAATTTACATTTTCAGCGCCTGGTTCACCTGAACCCTGAATAACCTGGAGACCAGGAAGTTGCCCTTGTAAAAGGGTGGCCGGGTTGGTTGCAACCCGCTGGTTCAGTGTTTCTCCACTAACTGTTGAAACGGCACCTGTGATTTTACGCCGGCTTTGCGTTCCATATCCAACAACGACTACATCCGATAATTCATTGTTACTGGCCTGCAGTGATATGGAAATAGTTGTCTGACCCTTTATTTGAATACTCTGGGAAACAAAACCAACATAGCTAAAGGTTAGTTTGCCATTTTCCGATGCGGCGATAGCGTATTCTCCATTCTCGTTGGTATATACGCCCTCTCCCTTATCGTTAAACACACTAACGTTTGAAAGCGGACTACCTTTACTATCTGTAACGCGCCCTTTAATGGTTATATCCTGAAATGTGTTATTCAGAAGAGAACGGATAGCAATCAGATTTCCTGAAATTTGCCTGTGTTGCATATTAACACTCAGTAGCAAGCTGTCCAGGACCGTTTCAAGGGGTAGATTTTTTGCTGAAAAGCTGACTTTCTGATTTTCGGCCAGCACCAGGTTGCTGTAAACAAAACGATAATCAGTTTTTCGCTCCAATAGCCTGAGGGCTTCTGTCAGGGGGATGTTGTTAAAGTCGACCGTTACCTTTTTCTGGGAGTAGGTCCGGGCCGAAACCTGGAGGGTGGCAGCTAGCAGTAGCAGGGCAGTCAGTTTCATGATTTTCATGATTTTGTGTAGCCCGCTCCGATAATGAGGCGGACTAAACATCAGGCAGTTAATTTTCATACCTTTGTATGGTTTTTATATGAACAATAGCGCTCACTCTTGCTTAGGGGATGAGCAGCATTTTCGGGGAGAATTGGCGGCAACCAATTCTCCTTTATTTCGTTAGATAAATCTTTTGTTTATTTATGGTAAACTCAAAGGGGTAACTAAATTGTAATGCTTCCAATACTTTTTCAATAGGTTCATTGTGGAAGCTTCCTGTAAACCTATACGTCCCAATAGTTGAATCCGTCCATTCCAATTCTACATTATACCAGCGTTCAATTTTATCTTTTATCTCGAGAAATGATTCATTATTGAATTCCATCCTGTTTTCTGTCCAGGATATTTCACTAATTGTACCTTCCAGATTCTGATGAACTGGCATTATATGCTGGATTTCATATCTGAAGGCTTTCTTGTTTACTGTTGCCGGTGTAATGTCTTTTTGATTTTCAAATACAGCTTTCTGTAAGGGAAGCAGTGTCAAATGTCCTCCATCAGGCTTAAAGAGTTTTACTTTACCACGTATCAGGGAAGTTTCGCTAACCGCTTCTCCCGGATATGCTTTTACATTAAAGAGCGTTCCTAATACACGAACTTCATAAGAGGGTGTTTGAACAATAAAGGGCAGGTTTTTATTGTGGGTAACATCAAACAAAGCTTCTCCTTCCAGGTAAATATCCCTGTTACTATGATTGAATTCCTTAGTGAGCTGTAACCTCGATGCAACATTTAATTCTACCACTGAACTATCCGGTAATCTGATTTTTTTTCGCTCTCCGGGAGCGGTCGTGTATACTATAAAATTCGATTGACTGGAATCTGTTTGTAAGTGTGTTATAGATCTGCCCGTCGATTTTTTGGTGGTTAATTCAAACACTAAATAGCAACCAACAAAAAGAACCAGTATTGCTGCGGCCCTGAAGAAAAGATAAGTACGCCTTTTCTTACGTTCTACCTGTTCGTGGATCGCACTATGTAAACTAAGAAGTATTTTTTTTGCATTTTGAATGGTTGATTTTTCTTCAGGAAAGAGCTCCAGATAGGTTGTCCAAAAGAATATATCTTCTTCATTCAATTCTAAACAATAGTTGTAAAAACTATCATCAATAAGCAACTCCTCAGCTGTATATTTTGGTAAACTCATAACTGTATTACTAACTACAGTCGTATTAGTCCCTAGAATTTACCGGAAAAAAATCGACTTTTTTTGGAAATTTTTTTAAGAGGAAATAGTTTAGATCCGGATTTACTTATTCCGAGATGGCATATTTAAAGTAGTCTATATCTACAAAGCCCTTCTCTTTTTCCAGGTTATACGTAAAAATGCCGATTCTGTCGCCCCGGTAACTACCCCAGCTAGTAAACAGCTGTCCGTAAGAACTGGAAGACAACAGCATACAGCAGATTATGCAGGTACTTAATTTTCTCACTGTTTATGTGGTTAATACAAATTTAGAGCCAAGGCGCAGGCATATGCTGAGGCGAAACATTATATGCGCCAATTATAGATCGGAAACTTATCACAATTAGTTTGTAAGAGGTAGATAAACATACAGTCGTAGTAACGGCCGTTATTTACCGGAAAAATTTCAATTATTTTTTGGTGAAACGAGTGCGCAGTAGTTTTATCGCTTCAAACAGACTATTATAAACGGTCCGGTTGGAGATGCCCAGATTGTTTGCTATTGTATTTGTAGGCAAGCCTTTATAGAACTTCAGATAAACGATCTCCTGTAATCGTTTCGGAAGCGATGCATAGGTGCGCCCAAGTTCTTTGTTTAATTGTTGTTCATCTTCCATTTCTTCCAGGATACTCTGCCTGATTGGTTCAGGATCAGCAAGTTCTGCATCATCAGTAACAATAAACAAGGAGTTTTTCTTCTTTCGGTGCTGATCAATTATTCTTCTCTTTAATGCAGTCAGAAGAAAACTTTTTGGCTGTTGAATGCTGGAAAGATCTGTCTGTTTTTCCCACAATTCCAGAAAGAGCTGATTGATCAGGTCTTCCGCCTCACAATGCTGAAAACCGAGTCTCATCGCAAAATGCGCGAGATGGTCCCGGTATTGTTGGTACCAGGTGGAAACCCTGTTGTCGGCATTTTTTAATAATGGCATTGCAATCCCCTAAATATTGGGTTGGTTTAAACCTACAATCTTTTTGCGTTTAAAAGTCGCGTAGTGAAAATTAGATAAGACTTGGTGAATTTTAAATTTCGCTTTTTCCTTCAACCATTTGCTTTAGCAAATGAAGCATTCTTTACTTTTTGGAGCGCTCTTTTGTTTATTGTTTTTTATTCAAACATATGCTTGCCTATTAGAAGGATTGGTTTCTATATTTAATTGTGAAAGCGTTCTTGTTCAATGGTTGTATATGCTATAAAAATGAATAAATCTATGTTGGTGATTTATAATTTAAGATGACTTTGCAAGGGTTACCAGGACATCTACTATATGGGCATGCTGAATTTTCCAATAGACCCTGATTAGCAGATTGCGGTGCCATTCTGCTCTAAAAATCCATTAGCTGATTTCATTCGGGTGCTGTTCCTGCCGCAAAAACCGGGACTGATACGACATCTGCTTAAGCGTTTCAAACTATGTTATAATGCACTCTTTTAAGAGGTAATTTCGGCTTATTCTTTATAACATGTCATACATAATGCATAATTTAGTCAGCAGTTTTCCTTATCAAGCTGGTTGGTAGGGGCTTAAATTGATGAACAGATGAGATGGACCATTTCGATTTGCCTGTTTTTTTGTTTCACACCTTTAATGGGGCAGCTTCGTTTGTCTAAGTTGTTTTCTAATAATATGATTTTGCAGCGGAATCAACCGATCCGTGTTTTTGGAAAAGGAGTACCAGGAAAGTTGGTAGAGCTCAGGTTTTCCAGTCGTTTTTATGCTACTCTGACGCAGGCAGATTCCAGTTGGTCAGTAGTCATGGAGCCACTCGGCATATATAGTCAACCCCAAAAAATGGCAGTAATTTCAGGCGGGGATTCCATAACCATAGAGAATATTTTGGTAGGCGATGTCTGGATCTGTTCCGGGCAGTCCAATATGGAATGGCCATTTTCAAGGGATGCATTTGCTTCGGATGAAACAGCATTGGCTGATCAGCCACAGATTCGGTTGTATAACACAACCTACGCAGGTAAATCTGTGTATGGTGTGCCATATACAGATTCTGTTTTGGCAACCTTGAATACGGAAGAATTTTATTCGGGGAAATGGGAGCCCTGCACACCACATACGGTACAATCCTTTTCTGCCATTGGATATTATTTTGCGAAAAAAATTACTGCTGAAACAGGAATTCCCATTGGGGTCATCAACCTCGCAATTGGTGGAGCACCCATTGAAACCTTTATTAGCAGAGAGGCATTGGCGGCTGATCCTGAATTTAAACAGAAGGTAACAGGAAACTGGTTATTAAATTCAAATCTACCGGAATGGATAAGGGAAAGAGGCTTACAGAATCTTGGTCACCTTTCAGGCGCTTCATCACAGCAGGGACCAGGTCCGGACCATGCCTATAAACCCGGATTTGCCTACGCAGCCAGTATACCGGCATTCGCGCAGTTGCCGGTTGCAGGCATTTTGTTTTACCAGGGCGAGAGCAATTCGCTGGAAGTTTCACGTGTTTTCGAATATGGGTCACTGTTAAAGTTGCTGGTGCGCCAATACAGGCAACAATGGAAGCAGCCGAATCTGCCTTTTTATTGGGTTCAATTGTCTTCGATAGATACTTCGTATTACAAATCCGGCTACTGGCCGGCCTTTCGCGATTTGCAACGAAAGATGCTGGATTCTATATCATTTAGCGGGATGGCGGTAACCAGTGATATCGGCGATCCGTGGGATGTTCATCCCCGTAACAAGCGAACAGTAGGCAACCGACTGGCAGTCTGGGCATTGCATTATACATATGGAAGGGAAAATATCATACCATCAGGTCCGCTGATTAAAGATATTCGAGTCAGGAAAAACCGGCTTATTCTTTCTTTTCGGTATGCTTCCGGTGGATTCGCGACTGCTGATGGGCAACCCATCCGGGGCTTTTCACTGGATGGCAGCTCAATTACCACAGCGATCAGTAAACGAAAAAAAATTGTCCTTCCGTTTACTTCAAAACCATCGTATGTCTATTATGGATGGGCACCTTATTCCTCAGCCAACCTGATCAATAAAGCCGGGTTGCCGGCTTCTACATTTAGAATAAAAATAAACTGATAATGAAGCGTGTTGGATTATTTCACTTTATTCTATGGATGCTTATTGCCAACTCCTCCATCGCTCAGGAGCCGGCCCTGCTACCACTACCCGTTGAGCTGAAATGGGAGACCGGCAGTTTACCTGTCAGCGCCCTTTCTGCTATCCGATGGAATGATGCCTCTCTCGCAAAAACTGCGGCTCTGATTTACGAACACGTAAAACCATTAGGCAAAACACTTGCTTTGAATCCGGCGGTTTCCGGAAAGCCTGAATTAAAGCTTCGGATAGTTAAACAGCTGAATAAGATACAATCTGCAGAAGGTTATCATCTGCTCATTACTGACAGGGGCATTGAACTTACTGCACTCTCTGATACAGGTATTTATTACGGCTGGCAGACCTTACAACAGCTTTTGGTAAAAGGCAATAGCTGGCAAAAGGTTGAAATCTATGATGAGCCCGCTTTCCCATGGAGAGGTTATATGGTGGATGTGGGAAGGAATTATCAGACAATGGATTTATTAAAAGCACAGATTGACCGGATGGCTGCTTATAAGTTGAATACTTTTCATTTTCATGTTACGGAAGATATTGCCTGGCGCTTGGAAGTGGCTGGTTTCCCAGCCTTGACAGCGGATTCTACCATGTTGCGGGATCCCGGAATGTATTATTCCATTTCAGAAATGAAAGAACTGGTCCGGTATTGTGAAGAACGTTATATCCGGTTCGTTCTCGAAATTGATATGCCGGGACATAGTGCTGCTTTTGTACGCGCCATGGGTGTATCCATGCAAAGTGAAAAAGGTACTCAATACGTGCAGGAAATCCTGCGTACAGTGGCTACCACCCTACCCATAAAGTACATTCATATCGGTGGCGATGAGGTAAAAATTACCAATTCCCGTTTTCTGCCGGCAATGACCCGTTTGCTGGATTCAATGGGGATTGAAAGTCTCGGCTGGAGCCCGGGTGGCAATCTGGCCAACTCCACCATTCAACAGCTGTGGATGTCAGAAGCTCCTATAAAACCCGGTATTCGGTACATAGATTCCCGCCACCTGTATCTCAATCATATGGACCCACATGAAGCAGTAGTTACATTGTTCCATCGCCAGATAGGGGATCGTAAAAAAGCAGATGCTTCTATGCTCGGAGGTATTATCTGTGTCTGGAATGACCGCCGACTCATTAATGAAAATTATCACTTGCTTTTAAATGGCGTATATCCATCGATGTTGGCTTTTGCTGAGCGTAGCTGGAGAGGCGGAGGTAATCCAAAATGGACAGCAGTGATCGGCGGTAAAAATTCCCCTGAAACGCTCCAGTTCACAGCATTTGAAAAAAGGCTGCTGAAGCATAAAAACATCTATTTCTCCGGCGAACCTTTTCCCTATTTTGCCCAGTCGAAACTGGAATGGAATTTATTCGGTCCTTTTCCAAATAATGGAAATCTGAAGCAGGTATTTGATCCGGAAGTTGCCGGATTTTTTTCCAAAGAACCCCAGCCTGCTCTATACGCAATTGGAGCAACCATTGTATTGCGACATTGGTGGGCGCCTGCTATAACGGGTCATATTCCGGATCCGGAAGAAAATACCACCTGGTATGCAAGGACCCGCATTTTTTCAGAAATGGATGGATGGCGCAATTGCTGGATTGGGGTTAATAATTTTTCACGTTCCATGATTACAAGGGCACCGGCTCAGGGATATTGGGATGAACGTAACTCTGCCATCTGGTTCAATGGGACACTGGTTCCTGCACCTGAATGGAAGCGTTCGGGTAAAACCATCAGCCTTGAAACGCCACTTGAAGACGAAGATTATTATTATCGCATACCTACCCGGCTCTATTTCAAAAAGGGCTGGAACGAAGTGCTGATAAAAGCACCAGTAGGCTCTTTTAAAGGCAGTGATTGGCAAAACCCGGTGAAGTGGATGTTCAGTTTTTTGCCACTTGAGTAGTATCTTGTAAGTATGAGGAGTTGGCTGATTTTAACCGGACTGCTTATCCTTTCTGCCAAATTGTATTCCAATCAGGGAGCTGATTTGCCGGCCATACGGCAACTCACTACCCAACAAGGGCTGGCTGATAACCGGGTTAAATTCTTCTTCCAGGATCAGAATGGATTGATCTGGCTGAATACCAGGAATGGACTGCAGCGGTACGATGGTACCCGCTTCTATACATTGTCCTACGATCCACAGGATCACCGGCATTCTCTTCCTTCTTCCATTATGAACTTTGGCATTACAGAAGATGCCCAACAATACATCTGGGCTGTTACCGAACACGAAGGGCCCGTTCGTTTTACACCCGGTTCCGGTGAACTGATCAGCTTTACACAGCAATTGAAACAGAAAGAGTTTAAGAGATCACATACCATTGTGCATACTTCCAGGGAAAGTATTTTAATGAGTACGGTAGGAGGATTAATGAAATGGACTCCAACCGGATTTATAAAACTGGAAGATCAAAGCAACCGCTTACCTGCAACTGATTTCTACAATCTTCGGAATATCCTGGAAGATCCGGATGGTAATATCTGGATTTCCTCCTCACATGGTTTTTTGCAACTCGATACAGCCGGACAATTCTATTCTTCGAACTATAATCCGCTTCAGAAAAAAATCCTGCAACAGCAACTGGACATTTCCACTTCCCTGATAGATCGGGATGGTTCTATCTGGTTTAGCTGCTGGAATATCAACGAACAAAAAGGCAGATCACTTTACCGGTATGATAGCCGAAGAAACCGGCTTGATAGTGTATGGATGCCTGCTGCTGCGGGAAGGCTGGATGATTATTTCAGCATACCCAATACAATGATCCAGGATGCTTCGGGGAATATCTGGATGTCGACCCTGGGTGGACATATTTATGTATTCAATAGCGATATGCAATTGCTGCAGGATTATACTTCTGTTTCACTCAACGGAAACCAGCATAAACTGGAATCCATTTCCGCCTTATTTTCCGATCGGAATGGAAATATCTGGATTTCATTCGAGCAGGGAGTATTCATCTGCCGGCCTTCTGCAGCCAGTATCAATTATTCGTTTCCCATTCAGTCATTTAATTTTTCGTTTCAACATGGAGCCACACAGATCTTTTCTTCACCATCCGGCTCCATTTTCGTAAACAATCGTTCCAGGGGCTTACACAAATGGGATTTTCAAAAGAAGCAGCTACAGTATATTCCGCAAGCCATTTATCCGGGTAAATGGGCCAATTATTTGAAACTGCTCTATTCCGACAAAGCAGGACTTTACATTAATCCGTGGTTCACTGATGAAGTGCTGAGATTCAATGAAAGCAGGAATCAGTTTGAACCCTTCATTCCTGCAGGAAAGCTTGGTCTGCTTGATCCCGAGGGAATCAGCACGGATAGTTTCCATGTGTTTACAGGAAAATATGCGATCCACCTGTTTACTGATAAAGGGGAATTTATTGATTCAATCGTTGCTGGTCCGGGTCATACACAAATTACCGACTGGACGGTTGCTGAAAAATCGGAATTGCTGCTGATTGATACCGCAGCAATTGTTTATCGTCTAGATCTTTTGCAAAGAAGTTTGGATAAGCTGGTCAGGCTGCCTTTACGGGGAGGAAGTTATAGTATTCTGAAAATGGGTGAAAACTGGTTGGTGGGCACTATCTATGAGGGTCTCAAATTGATGACGAAGTCGGGGACAGTATTGCGTAGCTTTAGTACGCATGATGGATTGCTATCTAATACTGTTCACAAATTGAGCAAAGATTCCTTTGGTAAAATATGGATTAAAACACCCAACGGAATAAACTATATTGACACTGCCAACGGCTTACATATCTATACCACCATGTTGCATGATAAGCGTTATCATGCCTTCCAGGATGCCTGTTTCGTTGGCCAATATGGTGCGGCCTTCCTGATGCGCGACAAATTATTGTATTACCCGTATGTTGAATTGAAAGAGCCGGAAAAAATCCCCTTTGTATTTACTCAAATTCAAAAAGGAAATGAGGATAATACCTACCGCTTCGAGTTTGCTGCACTGGATTATACCCAACAGGAGTCCATTCAGTACCGCTATCGCCTGAAACAATCCGGAAATGACTGGATATACCTGGGAAATCTGGGCAGCCTTGTATTTGATCAGCTGCAGCCTGGCTCCTATCAATTGGAAATACAATACCGGCGGCTCAATGAAAACTGGCAAGCGAATAGCCTGGAACATCAGTTTGTAATCCACCGGCCTTTCTGGAAATCCTGGTGGTTTTATGCCCTGTTGGGATTCCTTATGCTGGCTCCAATTATTTACAGCCTGCGGAAAGAATGGCTTTCCAAAAAAAGAATGGAGCAGTTGCGCTGGCAGTTATCCCGTGATTTACATGACGATATTGGTTCAACCCTTAGCAGTATTGGTATTTACAGCACCATGCTCGAATCAAGGGTAAAAGATGAAAAGGGAAAAAGCATCGTACGGGAAATCCGGCAACACACCCGGGATATGATGCAGAATATGTCAGATATTGTGTGGGCTATTCAACCACATAACGGCGATGCAGAACCGCTTATCAGGCGTTTTATTAAATATGCAGATCCAATTCTGAGTTCTGGAAATATCCGCCTGGACGCAGAGGGTGCATTGTCCTGTGTTTCTGTTGAATTGAGCATGTTGCAGAAAAGAAATATTTTTCTCATTCTGAAGGAGGCGATGAATAATTGCCTCAAACATGGCAAGGCTACCGTCTTTACCTTGACCTGTTCGGTTTCAAAGAATCAGCTCGCCATTGAAGTTGGAGACAATGGAATTGGATTTGACAGCAGCGCACTTTCCAGGAAAAATGGCCTGATTAATATGTCGGAGCGTATAAAGGAACTCAGGGGAACGATCCAGGTGGATACGGCGCCTGGTGCCGGCTGCCGGATCAGGCTGACCATTCCATTGCAGGAACTACCTGCATAAATATGCAGGGCTACGGTACGGATATCCTGAATTTATTAGCTTACTGTTATGAGTAGTGAAAAAAGAGAACTGACCATTGTAATTTTTGAAAACAATGAAGCCTATCGCCAAAGCCTGGAAATGTATTTCCAGGAATTTCCGGGCATCCGGGTGGTTGGTTCTTTTGCTGATGGGGCAGATGTGGAAAAACGGGTGAGTGAAACTAATCCGGCATTGATACTAATGGATATTGATATGCCAGTGATGAATGGAATTGATGCTACCACAAGGATTAAAACAGTTTTTCCTGAGCAACTGATCCTGATATTGACAGTGTTTGAGGAAAATGAAAAAGTTTTTGATGCCATCAAGGCTGGAGCGGATGGCTACCTGTTAAAGAGTACACCGCCCCATGAAATTGTACAGGCAATGTTTGATACAATTGCCGGCGGCTCACCGATGACACCGGTAATCGCCCGGAAAATAATACAGGTATTCGCCAGGGGAACAACTGTTCGGGCAACTCAAATACCCAATGAACTGACAGAGAAGGAAAAGCAGGTGCTGCAATCACTGGTTGAAGGCAGCAGTTATAAAATGATCGCACTCCAACTTGGTATCAGTCTGGATACCGTTCGCTTTCATATTCGGAATATTTATACCAAACTCCACGTTAACAGCGCTACGGAAGCAGTTGCCCTCGCCCTACGCAACCGGCTGGTTTAGCAGATACCTGCATGATCATGTGTTGCAGGCCTTCGGGCTTTGTATGAATTTTAGGGTAACTATTAAACCATCTTCCATGCGTGTTAAATTGCTTACCCTTTTTACCGCAGTTGCCTGCTGTTTCTCTTTCTGTGGTACTGATCCGAAAATAACTACTGCTGCGGCTTCAATACAAATTGATTCCCCATCACCGGCTGCCATTCCCTGTGCTGATCTGCTGACAACAGAAATGGTGGAAACGACCTGCGAAATGAAAGGAATCGTTGAACGCGTAACTTCCGTTGAACAGTCCGGAAAAAATTGTAACCGATCATACCGGCTGGGGAAAGGCTGGGGAGATGATATGATATTTATCGCCACCCAAACGCCAGGCAAGGCAGACCTGAGTTATATCAAAAAAGCCTATGCCGATAAGGGGATAGAAGCAGTGAAAGGAATAGGTGAGGAAGCCTATACGATGAACTTCAAAGACAAACTTACCGGCCGCCAGGAGCATCAACTGGTTTTTGTAAAGAAAAACCTGTTCATAGAAATCAAAACAAAAGAAAGCGCCAGCGCTAAAACTCCCTGTCCCTGTTACGATCTGGAGAATCTCAAAAAACTGGGAACTGCCATCGCCGCTAAAATCAATTGACCGTGAAAGTCCGAATTGTCTGTTTTCTTTGTTTTTTGCTGCTGGCCTGTGCCAATGAAACGCCAAAAGAAAATGCAGGTACAACAAAGGAAAATGCGCCTGCGAAAACGAATCCTGTTTCAACTGCTGGTGCTTCGGAACCGGCTTCCTCAGGCAACAATGCTGTTCCAACTGTTCAAAGCAATTGGCAATCTTCGGAAGAAGACCGACAGTACATTGGTCATATGGAATTGAATAAACTCTATTTCCGATCGGTCAAAGAGTACCAGGAAAAAGGAAAAGAACGGATGGAAAATATTTACCGGCAACCCTTACCGAATGCCTTTTCCTACTTCCTGGTACAAAAGGACCGGCTGATTGAACAGCGCAAAAAGTCTAAGTTCAAGGTTTCACAACCTACTATACCAGATGGATGGGACCAGCCCAATTTCATCGCCTATAATACGGAGTTGGCGGAACTGGAATACCGTTATGGCGACATGGATAATCTCGGTTATGGATGGCCGGTAGGATTTGATCCGTTTTCCGGTGAATCAACGCCAAAGCATGATTATCCTTTTTATCCGGAACCGGATGATCCGGCTGGTACGGATAGGATTATGGTCATCTCCGGATATGAATATGACAAAACAACTTTTTCCAAACCCAATAAAGTGGATGGCTATACGAAATCCACCGAGCGGCCATATAATCTTCCTGAACCATTAAAACTATCCTTTGATCTAAGAGGGCTGAAGGTTAAACATGCCCTTCTGCAGCTGTTCCTGGACGACTTTCAACCGGCTACCTACCATTCCAAATTTCAGGTCTGGATTAACAACCGGGAAGCCGTCTGGATCAGCAGTTATCTCAATGAGCTGAAACAGGGTGGACCCATTGGTAAATTATTATCTGTTCAGGTGTTACCGGAATTCCTGAATGAGGTAGAAACCGGCCAGCTGATTATCCGGATTGATGGTCCGGGTACCAATTCAGGCGATGGTTTCGGAGTGGATTTTATCCGGCTGTTAGTAAATCCCAAATCCATTCCTGTTTCTGCTCTTGCAGGCAAAGTGATAAATGCCAAAACCAAAGCCCCCATTGAGCAAGCCATGGTGAAAGTATCCGGAGGCCGTGAAGTTCAAACAGGTGCAGAGGGACTTTTTCAGATCAGCGATGTGCCAATGGGCATGGTGGTCATTCAGGCTGCTGCAGCTGGATATAAGAATAATAAACTGGTGGAAACACTGGGATCGAGGCCATTGGAAAAGCTGGTAATCAAACTCGAACCTGAAACGCAGGATAACCTGGCAGCTGAATTGGAAGAGAAGGGGAAACTCGACCTGTACGGAATATATTTTGATACCGACAAAGCCATACTGAAACCAGAATCAGAAAAGACACTGCAACAGATACTTGCAATCATTCGGCAACATCCTGATTGGAAACTGGAGATAGGAGGGCATACGGATGCTGAAGGAAATGCTGCTTATAACCTGGAACTATCTGAAAAAAGGGCAAACGCGGTGGTAGACTGGCTGAAAAAATCAGCGGCCGCATCAAAACCTGGAGCTAAAGGTTATGGAGCTACCCAGCCGGTTGCAGATAATTCAACAGTTACCGGAAGAGCATTAAACAGACGCGTAGAGATTAAACTTTTAAAATAACATATATGTATAAACGAATTCTGGTTGCCTTGCTTATTGGTTCTATTGGTTGCGGAGAGGCCGAAGACAAACTTAGGGAAGAATCGCCTGTTTCTTCTTCAGCAGCTAGCTCTGAAAAAAGTACATCAACAGCACAGGATCAACCCAATGAAAATTGCTCTTTTTTATTTCCTTCCGGACTTCAGAAGGAATTAGCGGCACAAAATCTTCAGGTTGATTTTGCTATTCAGACCGATAAAGTATGTGATCAGCGTTACGAGAACAGGAAGACAAAGGCGGTATTGTGGATCAACCTGGAAAAATTTGAAGACACCGCTCAGTTGAAACGAATCATGATGAGTCTTGCCCAGATGCCGGGTTATCTTGGCCTGATCGATGCAGGAGATGGAGGAACACTGTTTCATGAAACAACCAATAAATCAGAGATCATCCGGGCCGCCTTTCGTGCCGGTTCCTATAAGTGCATTATTCAAACCTCTATTCCAGAGAATGGTAAACCTATTGATGGAATACTCTTCAACGAAGACGAAATCCGGCAACTCGCAATGGATTGGGGTACTCAACTCAAACAACTCTAACCATGAAAAATATCCTGCTGACTACCTGCTTGTTGGTTCTTTGTTGCTGTATGGTATCAGAAGCCATTGCCCAGCCGTTTACACTTGACAAAAAACTGAAAGTGGTAAAACTCCAGCTCGAAAATCAAAAAGACTGGAAAGGGGCAAAAGGCATTGCAGGCGTTGGGAAACTTTCCCAAAAGGGTGAATATTTTTATGTGAAAGGAGCATCCATGTTTCAGCCGATTGATGTTTTCCTGGTGGGACCGGATGGCAAAAACGCCCGGATGGAAATTGTCAAAAATAACTGGGAAGATATAGAGCTGAAAGGTTCGACAACCGATGCGCCTGATGGAATTGCCAATCTCAAATTAAGATCCTATGGTGATTTTGGTATTCGGGTATATTCTGATACAGATGAAGGAGATTATCAGTTGGTGGTTTATGCCAGTCCGGAAGTCAAAAACAACCTGCCATCTCCTTTTGTAAAGATGGAGGGTACAAAAGAAAAACCGAAAACAGAAAATGCAGATGGACAAAGTAATATACTATGGATGGCAGGTGGAATCATTGTTTTATTACTGATTATAATCCTGATTCTGCTGAAGAATAAAAAAGGGAAGACGCTCATCCTGCTTGCTCCGATTTCCATTTTATTGCAACCGACTCCTTTATTCGCACAAAGCTGGCAGATGCAAAAGCATCTTTCGCAGCTCAAGGAAATAATGGAAAGCAAGAATGCGGAAAACATTCTGAAAAAACTGAA
>CAZJNY010000035.1:20544-23580 GCA_964547405.1 uncultured Flavihumibacter sp.
CCCGACTGGTATGATCGCTATGGTTATATGTTCTATGAATTCGTAAAGGAAAAATACAAACGAAGCGGTGAATAATTAAAGAACCTATTTATGAAAAATTCCTTTCTATTCTTGTTTCTGCTTGTTGCTATAATAGCACAAGCTCAAAAGAATAAAGAAAAAAACAGCTCAATTAAAAAACCCGTTGAAAGAAGAGTGGTAAAAGATATTTCCAAAGGTCCGGCTGATTTTGATCTTGGATTAATGGAAAATCTGTCGTTTGACTTTGTTAAGTCCGAATACCGGGAGTTGAAGAAAAAACACCTGGAAGCATTTGGTTCCAATTATGAATCGCAACTGGGTAAAAAAGCCCTGTTTGCAGAAGAATTGAAAGTGCGGGTGGGTGTAGACAATTTGGGTACGGAAACCTGGGCTTTCCGGAATAGCATTATGAATGCATCCATCCTTGAAGGTTTTTTTGATTTTACGAAAAGGACAACAATAAACCGCACAACAATCTGGCATTTTGATACCCGGCTTACCATGGATTATTCGCTCGAATCTGGTAAACTTGCAGAGGTATGGATTCCGATAAAAGGCAAGGAGACCAATAAAGAAGTTTTAGTCAAATATCCTTTACCCATCCCGGGCTTGCGGGGTGTTCAGAAGGTTGCAGCGAAAACCGGTAACAAGGAAATTTTTCTTGTACCAGGTTTATGGTATACCATCCGGCTGGAATTGGTGCCGCAAGAGCAGGATAAAAATAATAAGAACAATGCTGTTTATATGAATTTCATAATTGACAAGAGTGGAAGGATTACGGATAGAAAAGGTCCTTTTATTATACCCGCCAACAAGTCCGGGGCAGGTGTTTCTGTCACAACCGGAGACTAAACAGCTGAATTTTTCTTAATTTGTGGATCGCATATTTTCTATGTTATCCATTTCTTCTATAGCGATTAAAATTGAATCTGCTGCCAGGATACTACTGGTGCTTATTACCTGTCTTGTATTTTTCACGCTGGTACAGGATTATCTGTTTGCATCATTCAGGGGCGGTGGTTACTACATAGAGGAATCGCTGTTATTCAGTAGTTTTTGGCTGTTTTTTATTCCGCTATGGTGGGTACAGTGGTATTGGTTACAGTATAAAGTGAAGGTATCCGTTCCCGGGATGCTTATCGCCATACTTGTTCCAATATTCATTCATCTCTTAGTGTATGCCGGCTTTATATGGTTGTTTTCAGGGCTGTTTTTTAAGTTTCATTTTGCAGTAAAGCAAACTTTCTGGTTTGGGTTGACCGAATACTTATATGTACTGCTGGGATTTTATGTGGCACCGGTACTTTTAAAAGGTTGGTATGTTCAGCGTAAAGCTGTAGATGAACCAACACAGGTTTCTCCTGTTCAGGAATCCAGCCCTATACGTCAGTTACTGGTGGCGGATGGTAACCGGAAAGTGGTTGTTGCGGTAACCGATATTCTTTATCTCGAAGCCAGCAGTCCCTATGTGATGCTATACCTGGAGAAGAAAAAACTCCTTCACCGTGAAACCCTGAAAGGTCTGGAGGCACAACTGGATCCGGCGGAATTTGTCCGGGTACATAAATCCTGCATCGTCAACTGTAAAAAAATTCAGGCAGTTCGCTCCAGAGGCAATGGTGATTATGAGCTGGAGCTGCTTACAGGGACAGTCATCCGGCTGAGCAGAAATTATGTTTCCGAATTCAGGCAAGTATTCCAGCAGTTCGGGCCTCAGGTTACCCATATTTTCACACAGGATAGCTGATTTGATTTGTTATTGAGTGCAGGACAGCGCTTTTTTGCTGAAAAACATAACTATGATTTTTTCAGTACCTCTTTCCCGGATTTTGTTATCGTTGGCAATAGTGCTGTTGGGCAGTCTTGTTTCCTGTAAAGGACAACCAGCTTCGACACAGGTACAGACCAATTCACAGGGAAAGATCGGGGGTTCCTGCGAAGGCTGCGAACTCATTTTCGTTGGCATGCCTGCTGAAATAAAGGCTGTTGATACCAGTGCCGGATGGACTGAAAAAGGGCAGCGCTTGTTGATTTCCGGCACCATTTACCAGGCGGATGGTGTAAGTCCTGCTCCCGGTGTGATCCTCTATTACTGGCAAACAGATGCTACTGGTTTATATGCCCCTGCTGCCGGGCAGGAGCAACGTACGCTTCCACATGGCCATATCCGGGGTTGGGTAAAAACCGATGAAAAAGGGCGGTATGAGATCTACACCATCCGTCCGGGGGCTTATCCGCGAGAACCAATGCCTGCCCATGTTCATTTTTTTCTACTGGAACCAGGGGCGAGGGAAGCCTATTACACCGAAGATTTGAATTTTGATGATGATCCCCTGCTGATTGCACATCTGAAAAAATACCCGCCTGAAAACCGGGGAGGTTCCGGTATAGCCAGGATCCTGCTTCGGGATGGATTACAGGTTGCAGAACATGATATCAGATTGGGATTAAACATTCCCAATCATCCAACCGCAGCCCGAAAGGAAACAGGCCTGGCGGTGGGTGAAGACCAGCCCTCCTTTATTCCTTATCATGCGTATGGTCCGGATAAGGGAACGAGAACCTGCCCCGTTTGTAAATACGGGCGCTATCACGGACTGCTTTATTTTGTGGGGAATCATCCCGATTGGCCGGCCATCCGATCCTGGCTGAGTTTTCTTGAAAAAGAATCGACCATCCGCCAGCAATACCTGAAAGTCTATTTCATTTACGCCAATGAGCAGGATTATTCAAAGGCCCTAAGAGAAAAGGAACTGGAGAACCTGGGTAAAGAACTGGGTATACAACGTGTGGCCTTAACCTTTGCTCCTTCTGTTCTGGATGAGGAAACTGAACTACATCTCAACAAAATCGATGCAACTACAGCAGGAGTATTTGTTATATACCGGCATCGCCGGATTGTAGCCCGCTTTGAAAACCTGCCTCCCACAAAGGAAAATTTTGCGGTAATCAGCAATACCCTGGATAAAACCAGGGGCAACTATTTTGATCTGCAGGAGTTGCCGCATGATTAAT
>CAZJNY010000036.1:0-23519 GCA_964547405.1 uncultured Flavihumibacter sp.
TTCTTTTCCTATACCTGAAGAAGCTCCCGTAACCAATGCCCATGGGCCGTATTTATTTAACAGTCTGCCAGCAGATGAATCTCCCATATAGTAATTCTTTCAACAAGATTATGGCAGTTCAAGCATTGCAAAAATGATAAATATCAATTTTTCATTCCATTAACCAATGCATCAAACAATTCCCTGGCGGTTGAATGCCTAAGTAATGAAACCGCCTGTCCGGCCCAATTGGCACGAAAGTTTCCAGTCGCTGCAGTTGAATATTGGGGGGAATAGAGCTGGCTCATCAATTTACTTTGAAACGGATACGGTGCCAGTGCTGCTTCTTTCCCCGCAATGGCGGTGGTGAGCTGGTTTTTTAACCCACGGGACAATCTGCCGGTAAACACCCGGGTAAGCACAGTATCGATGCCGTTAGATCTAAATAATTCTTCCTTATGCTCCCTACTTGCCTTTGATTCAGCAGTTGCAAGAAATGCAGTTCCAATTTGAACACCCGCTGCACCGAGGCTCAATGCAGCTTTGATTCCCCGGGCATCTGCAATGCCGCCTGCTGCTATTACCGGAATGGAAACCGCATCTGCCACCTGGGGTATGAGGGCAAAACTTCCCATCAGGGAGTCCTCTGCTTCTCTAAGAAAAGAAACCCGGTGGCCTCCTGCTTCAAAACCGGTAGCTACAATTGCATCTACACCTGCGTGTTCTAGCGCGATGGCTTCCTGCACATTAATAGCGGCACCAATTGTAACAATTCCAAGTTGCTGACATTTTGATAAGATAGCCTCGGAAGGAATACCGTATACAAAGCTGAACACAGCTGGTTTGGTATCGAAAATCGCCTGTACCTGGTCTTCAAATCGGGGCGCTGTATCCAATGGAAAATCAGGAATTGGGAGATTCAATTCTTCAAAAATGGGTTGAAAGAAAGCCAACCATTCCCGGAACGATTTTTCTGAAAAAGATGCCAGGTTAGTATCTCTGTCGCCCACCCACAAATTGATGTTAAAGGGGCGACCAGTCAGCTTCCTGATTTCATTTACCGTATTGCTTATTTCGCCTGCAGTAAATGGTTGCCCGCCAAATGAACCCAATCCACCTGCATTGGAAACAATGGCAGTTAATTCAGCCGAAGACAATCCTCCCCCAAAAGGTCCCTGCACAATCGGATATGCTATACCAAGCAACCTGCTTAAACTAGTTTGATTCCAGGTTTTCATAGATTGGTTGATTTACTTTATTGCCTATCAGTTTGAATTGCAGCACGAATTTGTCATGGATTAATGTATTTCCAAGATTTTCAAAAAATCTCCCGGAACCATAACGGATATTATAGAGTGTTCGATCAACCTCCATCTCCCCCATCGAGTGTAACATATCACTGAGGCGTTCCACTCTTGCGATAAATTCCACCGGATGAGAATGGTTTTTTATGGTAAGCCTGCCTTGTAATAAATAGTTGTTTCGCTCAAGTAAGCGGGCTGTTTCCAGTTCCCAGTTTGCAATGGGAAAATTTTCAACATCAAAAAAATCGGCATGTTTCAAATGACTGGCGAATTCCTGGCGCGCCACCGGATCTTCCATATCTGTTATCTGTATGGAAAGCATGTTAATGCTCAGAGCTGCATTAATAAGAGTATCCCCTTCGAAAACCAGATAACCACTCTGTACCTGTATGGTACCTGTATGTAGTCCCAGTATTTTTTTACCGGTCCAGTTCACCACACTGCTGGAAGCATGAATTTGAAATCTTGTCATGGATCATGATTTTTATGACCCAAAATTTCAACTAAGTTCCTTTTTGAAAAAGGATCTTCCGCACGATTTTTCTGTGAGGTAGATCACATCGATTTAAACCGGCTCAGTGTTTCACGGGTAACGCCGAGATAGGCAGCAATTAATTGTTTGGGGACTTTCTGAAATAATTCCGGGTATTGCTGGAATAACTGATCATAGCGTTCTTTGGCACTACTGCTTAACAGGGAAAGAATACGTTGCTGCAACGCTACATTCCTGCGATTGGTTTTCTTACGGAAAAAATGCTCCATTTTTTTCATGTCACGGCATAATTTTTCCCGGTTTTCATACGATAAGCAAAGCAGTTCACTGGGTTCTATACAATCAATGCAAACGGTAGCCTGCTCCTGAAAATAATATGCCTGATAATCGGTTATCCACCAGTCTGGCAATCCAAACTGGATAATATGATCTTTTCCGTTTTTATCAGTGCTGTAGGATTTCAAACAACCCTTCAAAATAAAATAATCATGTACCGCCAGTTGTCCTTCCTGCAGTACAAACTGATGTTTCCTGAATTTTCTATGGCTGAAATGCGAAAGGATCTGATCAAATTCCGTGTCAGACAGGGGCACTATTTTTTCAATCTGTTGACGCAGGAGAAGGCTCATGAATTGGTGAATTGCGACTGCAAAATAAAACTATTGTACCATTTCTTCTGCAATTTCGGTATCTGTCAAGGCCGCTGTAAAGACTTTAAATCCATTGATTTTCCCATTGAAATAACGTTGATCCGGGAACTCTTCATTACCACCCAAAACCCAGCGCAAACGGCTTGAAAGATTCACTGCATTGTCAACTTCAAAGGAACCAGCCGCAACTCCGTCAATATAAAGCGTGAATAATTTTCCTTTACAAACCCCGGCCACATGATGCCATTTATTTTCCCAATCTTTTGGAATGGCCACATCACAGGAACCTTGTCCCCAGCCTCCTGCAAAAAAACTAAGCGTCGCTCCCGATTGCTGCAATACAATAAAATCTCCTTTTGTAAGGATATCAGCCATACCTTTTTGTTTGCCAGGGAAAACCCAGGCCATTATTGTAATTTCTTCTTCCAGTTCATCCAGTGCCGGCGCATTCTGAAATTGGACATACTGAATAGCTTGTCTTGTATTATCAGCCATCAGCCGGGTTTCCTTCCTGTAAATACCATGATTACCCAAACCCGATTTGTCTTTAATCAATTCATCCGGTTGAGGATTTCCCATAGAAATATCCAGCACTATCTTGTCCTGTGGGCTTTCTGCAACTTTAATGGTGGCCTGCCGATTTCCCAACTCTACCAGCATAATGCCTGGCTGCGCTGCCGGTACTTCCATTTCCTGCCTTTTTATTTCACCTGGTGCAAGCAAGAGATTTTGCGCTTTCCACGGGCGTCCATTCAGCAATACAGGAATGTCGATACTTTGCGGCTGCCCGCTTATGTTTTGAACGGTATAGACCAACCGGTGCGTGGATCCTAAATTGGCAAGCGGGCGGGTTTCCAGGTCAAGTAGCTGAAATTTTTGTTTTGGTGCTTCAGCCGGAAGTTTTACCTGGAAATTTATAAGATGGCCATTGTTGAGCTGAATTGTATGTTCACCCGGCAGGTAAGCCTGCAACAAGATGGAATCAACAATTGTACCTGCTTCCGGCAACCAGCTCATTTTTGATTGCTTTGGCTGGCCATCTACACGCAGCAATACAGATGCATTGCCTTCTGCGCCCGTATTCCTGAGCGTATAAATAACCCAGAGGGAATCATGCGGATGAACCTCCTGAGTACGAATATAATAACCCATCAGTTCCGGTTGTATCGGAAGAATGGTGGCCGACCTGTTATTAAATCGCCGCGACAAAAATTTCTCATCAGCCGGCTGCATGCCAAGATCAATTTCCAGTTTACCGCCTTCCAGTATGTCTGAATGACTGATAAATAACTGTGGGTACTCCTGATTCCTGAACGTCAAATTCTGAACATAGACATGATCGTTTGTATTTTTGGGAGCACTGACTTCAAAAGATTTTCCGCCTGGCAGCTGCAGTTTGATATTTTTAAAAAGGGGCGAACCAATTTCATATACCGGTGTGCCAACTGCCACCGGATAAAACCCCATAGCACTGAAGACCAGCCAGCTCGACATGGAACCGAGGTCGTCATTACCTGGAAGGCCACCGGGAGCAGCAGAAAACTTTTGCTGCATAATTTCGCGTACCCATGCCTGTGATATGCCAGGCTGACTGGTAAAATTGAAAAGATAGGGAACATGAAAAGCCGGCTCATTATCAAATAAAAGCAGACCGGTTGCAAGGGCTGAATCCAGTTTTTCAATAAAGGAAGAATCGCCTCCCATCAGATTGATAAGACCCCTTGCATCATGTGGAATAACATAACTGTATATCCATTTATCCCCTTCCTTGTAACCAATGCTCTCCGGCTCCAGCATAAATTGCTCATCTTTTCTTGGCAGAATAAATCCACTTGGGGAATGAAACAGGTTGCGGTAATTGAACCCTTTGTTGTTGAAGTAGGAAATCGCGGAACTGTCCTGCATTTCCAGTGCCATCTGTTCCATCACCCAATCGTTATAGGCAAATTCGACCGTTTTGGTAACTGACTCAGCGTATGCAGCAGATACATAGCCTTTTTGCCGGTACTCCTCAAAATCGGGTTCCTTTCGGGTAGCTTCCAATGAGGACTGCATGGCTTTCCATGCAAGGCCTGCATCGAATCCACGAATCCCTTTGCGCCAGCTGTCCAGAATTACCGGAATTGAATGATATCCAGTCATAGGTCCTTTTGGCAATTTTCCGGTCTGTTCGAAATGATCCAGCATGGAGCGGATCATGTCCTGCTGTACAGATGGAACCAGCAGGGTGAGCAGTGGATGTAAACTTCGATAGGTATCCCAGGGCGAGAACTTTCCGTATTGATGGGTGCCACTGGTTGCATGAATTTTACCATCCGCACCTTTATAACGGCCATCTACATCCGAAATAATCCAGGGTACCAGGAAAGAATGGTAGAGGGCGGTATAAAATTTGGTTTTATTCTCTACAGACGGATCATCCACCTGAATAAGATGTAGCAACTCCTTCCATTTTTGCTGATTGGTGGTCAGGAATTTATCGAAGTCCCAATCTGGGCATTCCATCTGCATATTTCGTTTACTCCCGGATTCATCTACGGATGAAATGGACAATTTCATCAGCAGGCTGTTTTCGGCAGGCTGTTGCGAAAAAGTCAGGATCACGCCATCTTCTACAGGTTCCAAACCCATCATATCTGCCGGAAAGGAAATCAGCAGATTTTGTCGTTCACTGAAAAATTGCCGTTTTGATCTTGGAATGAGTTTTCCCATATCACCCAGGTAAATCCGGGGAAGTACACCAGCAGGAAAACGAAACCGGAACATACCGGTATGTGCAGCACTGGTCATTTCAACCATTGCCTGATCATCCGTAAACTGAACCTTGTAATATCCAGGCTGAGCCGATTCATCCGCATGCCGGAAGGTTCGGCCTGCTTTGTATTTTTTGCCCAGCCGGGGTGCCGCAAGGGGGAGTACTTTCATATTTCCTGCGGATCCATTGGGATAACCACTACTATGATTGGTACAACTGAAAAAATAGAGGAGAGAATCGCGGTAATCATATCCCCTCAATCCGTTGGTTTTGGTTTCCGGACTCAGTTGCATGCGGCCCCAGGGAGCTACTGCACCCGGGTAAGTGCCACCTTCAGCCCCCCATTTCGTTGGTTGAACGGCATTGGTTGTTCCAATAAATGGATTTACATAGTCGAGCACGGAACTGATCCTGCCTGTATTTTCAGTCTGTGCAAAAAGCGTTTGGGGCAGGATCAGGCAACCTGACAGCGCTGCTGCTACTAAAGGGAAAAAAGCCTTTTTCATACGGCCCTGAAAATAACAAAACTATGAGATCCGAAAGAGGATCAATGCTTTTCCCTCCCCTCAATTTGCGCAAAAGCCTCCATTACCCACCGGGCAATGGAGGCTTCTCACGTCTCACGTCTCACTTCTCACTTCTCACTTCTCACTACCTAATATCCCTCATTCTGGACCAGGTTCGGATTCACACGAATATCATTAAAGGGAATCGGGAATGCCCAGGCCCGGGAATTCGCGCCAATTGAACAATTATTGGAAGAAGACCCGCCTGCAGTTCCACATTCGGTGCGATTGATAATCCTTGTGGTGCGTTTGATATCAAACCAGCGATGACCTTCACCCAGCAATTCCACCCGACGCAATAGCAGGATGGCATTGAGGAGTGCTGCACCCGTTTCAGTGCCTTCGTCTACACCACGGGCAACCCGTAACTCATTCAGGTCATCCAGTGCAGTACCGATACCCAGCCGTTGTTTTGCTTCAGCCCGAATCAGCATCATTTCCCCGGCCCGAAAGACTTTAAAACTGTTTACTCCCGGATATTTATCAATTATTGTCCGCTGAAATCCTCCGATACCGGTTTGATTAAACAGAATTACTCCAGGTTCAGCATACGCTCCACCAAGATCTTTAATAGTATTGGAAATTGGCGTAGCTACTCTGTAATTGGGATTTCCTCCGGAAATTCCGCCACCCGGGGTAAGTGCATTATCAGATGGTATTGCCCAATACACTTCGCTTGATGGCGCTGCTTCCGTATCTGTTGAAAAAACTCCCACATAACCCTCGGCATCTGTCAAACCGCGTGCATCCAATGCAGTGGTGGCATCATCAATGGCAGCCTGCCAGTTTCCGGCATAGAGATTAATCCGTGCCCGCATCGCATGTACTACCGTTTCATCAATATAATAACGGGCAGCATTACCCGAAGGATTACCTCCCTGTTCAAATGCAGTCAGTGAGTTGGCCAAATCTTCAAAAATACGGTCATACACTTCCTTTACTGTATTCCGTGCGGGTAAAATAGTAAGCGGATTTAACGGATCGAAGCTGGTAATATAGGGCACCGCCAGTTCCGTTGAATTCCGGTCATAATCCGGCGCGAAATAACGCAACAGGTCAAAATGTGCATGTGCGCGAATTGCCAGCGCCTGGGCACGAATTGTTTTTGCTGCTTCTTCAGTTTCTCCGGTTTCATAAGCAGGCAATGCCTGCAAAACATTGTTTACCCGGGAAATAATTTCATAGCCCTGACGGAATGCCAGTTGAATAGCCCCGTTATCCGCATTATACGCGAGCTCTGAAAGTATCCTCCAGTTTCCCAGGCTTTCCAATGCCTCAACCATATCATCCCCCATCATATCGGGCAAAGCACTCCAGGCGCTTGCCGATCCGCTTGCAGCTGGATTGTTATAATACCGGGTGCTTTTAAAGCCTTCATAGCTGCCCTGTAAAGCGGATTGAACATCTTCGAAAGTTTTCAATTCCGTAAGTTCGGTCTGTGGTTTGGTTTCCAGTTGTTTGTTACAGGCCGCCAGCAAACTCAGGCCGACTGCTACTATGCTTATATAAAATAAACTACGTTTCATGTGTTCAGTTTTTAGAATTAAAGGGTAAGATTAACGCCTACGGTTATACGCTTCAGCGAAGGATACTGAGCGCCACTCACCGCTGCATTCGAGTTCGGATCAAAATCATTTACACTGGATACTTCCGGATCCCATCCCTGGAACTTGTATTTTGTGTAGAGGTTCTGTCCCTGTACAAAAACCCGGAAGCCCTGAATTTTTAACCGATTCACTACTTCTGACGGTAATGTATAAGCGAGCTGAACATTTCGCAGGCGGAAGAAATCACCTTTCTCCAGGAATCGGGTCGTACTTCCTTCTGTAGTTTCACTGATTCTTGGAAAATTAGTTTGTTGTCCCGGTGTAGTCCAGGCGGTCAATCCGCTTTTCGCAAAACCAGAAGTGGTATACCCGTTGTATTCCACATTGAATCTTGCATTGTTATAGATATAGTTTCCTGCGGAGAGAACACCAAAGGCTGAAAACTCGATTCCTTTGAAACTAACTGTTGTTGTTAAACCAGCATTATGTGGCGCATCACTGGTTCCCAATACAACCAGGTCATTGGCATCATATTGTTCCGTAATTGTTTTTCCATCGGCTTTGTAATACTGGGAATTCCCATTCTCAGGATTTACACCTGCATATCGCACCAGGTAAAAACTATTGAAGGGTTTTCCTACCTGCAGGGCCTGGAAACTCTTGTACAACTGGAAATCCTGGCCATCAGGTAAAGATTTGATGGTGTTTTTATTGTAGGCATAGTTGGCATCAATTGACCATTTGAAATTGCGGGTGTTGATAATTTTTACACCAATCGAGGCTTCGATTCCTCTGTTCTGCATACTTCCATTATTACTCAGCAGGGTTCCGTTACCGCCACTGGTACTGGGCACAAAGGGAGAAAAATACAATCCCTTCGTCAAACTGTTATACCATTCAACAGAGGCACGAATGCGGGATTGGAAAAATTCCATATCCGCACCAATATTCAGCGTACTGCGGATTTCCCAGGTCAGCAGGTTATTACCCAGCCGGTTTACACTCAGGGAACCCCTGCCGCCATAATTACCTCTTCCGTATTGCTGCAGGTAAGGGAAATCTCCAATACCATTCTGGTTTCCTACTGATCCATAACTCGCTTTGAGTTTAAGGAAATTCATCGCATTGAAACGGAAGAAATTTTCATCGCTCACAATCCAGCTTGCACCTACAGATCCGTATTGTGTCCAGCGGTTCTCCGGACTAAGTTTGGATGAACCATCTGTTCTTCCGGTGAGCGACAGATAGTACCTTCCCTTGTAGGCATAATCCACCGAACCGAAATATGACATCAATGCATTATTCTCCGGAAATCCCCCGCCAACTACAGGAATAAATCCATTATCAACGGTACCAGGAACCAGTCCGGCTTCATTTTCAAATGGCAGTAGCAATCCGTATGCAGTGTAATTAAATGCCCGGGAACTGTTCTTCACAAATTCTGTAAAGAGTGATACGGACAAGTTATGATCACCTTCCTGATCCAGATCAGTTTTATAATTCAGACTGTTGGTAACCGTATAGCGGAACCGGCGATCCAGGCTGCGGGCAATTTCTCCATTGCGGCGAAAATCCTGGCCAAATGCTTCATTCTGGCGAGCCGACTGGGTGCCATTTTTAACAATACTAAAGCCTTCCAGTTGTGAGTAGTCACCTCCCGCATTGATGCGATAGGTCAGGTTTTTTACCCAGGGTAATTTATACTCCAGAAAAACATTACCTGAACCTTTCAATTGCCAGCTACGGTTAGGATTTTCGATCAGATCTTCTGCCGGATTGATCCAGAAAGGAAACTGAAAGGACTCGCCATAACTGCCATCGGGATTATAGGCCCGCTCATATGGAAGGGCCCAGATTACGGTGTTCAACGCAGATCCGATACTCTGATCGCCTTCAAATGTTCCGGTATAATTGGACCAGCCTCCGGCCAGGTTGGCACCAATCTTTAGATTATTATCAGTATGTGCGATATTAATCCGGCCATTGTATTTTTTTATTCCGGTTCCAATAGTGATTCCCTCTTCATCATAATAACCCAGGGATGTATAGAACGTTGTTTTTTCAGATCCACCCGAAGCGGAAATCTGGTGTGAATGCATGCCTGCATTACGGAATACATAATCGTTCCAATTGGTATTAATTTTACTGAGTTCTTCCACATCGGCTGCTGACCATCCCCATGGATTACCGGCGATATTCATTTCAAAATCCAGTTTTTCCTGCGTGTTCATCAGCTTGAGTTGATTCTCCGGCAAGCGCGCGGTGCCTACCTGGCCATCATAACTCAGACGAAGACGACCGGCCCGACCTTTTTTAGTAGTAATTACAATTACCCCGTTCGCGCCACGCGAACCATAAATGGCAGTAGAAGCAGCATCTTTTAAAATGGTCACGGATTCAAAATCCTGCTGGTTCATGGTACTGAAATCTCCACTGCGGATTTCAACTCCATCTAATATGTATAAGGGTGCATTTGAACCATTGATAGATCCCTTTCCGCGAATGATCACATCAGCGTTTCGTCCAGGCTGCCCGGAACCTGTTTTCACGTTTATGCCCGGCGCCTGTCCCTGTAACATCTGATCAAAAGAGGCATTCGGCTGATTGCGGATATCATCGATTGATACTACCGAAACAGATCCGGTATTCGCCCTACGGGTGCGGGTGGCATACCCTGTAACGACCACTTCATTCAGGGAACGGCTCGCCTGTTTCATGCTCACCAGTAATTCATTCCCAGTTATAGCAATTTCCAGCTCATCATATCCGACATAGGTGAATACAAGTGTCCTGGCATTGTCGGGTGCCGACACAGTGAAACCACCCTGTTCGTTGGTGGTTCCCAAAATAGCCCCGTTTTTAACCCGGATGGAGGCTCCCACAATCGGATTGCCATCTTTCTCATCCACTACTTTCCCTGTAACAGCTCTTTGTGCAGCTGCCGTTGTACCCAACGATATAAGAATCATCAGGTACAGAATAATTTTCCTCATAATGCTGTTTTTTCGTTAAATAACTCGTCTTCTTTTCGTGATGCAAGAGACAGTTAAAAACAACGCATTGTTGCAGGTCAGTACCAGGTTTTGGAAGAGTGGTGAAATTTGAGGATATAGATACGGAACTAGATTAATAAGACAAGGAGACGAAGGAGACAAAGGAGACGAAGGAGACAAGGAAGACGGGAGGAAGGAAAGATAACATTATAAACTGATAACATTTCTGGGGGAAGCAGTAAGGAAAGACTTGATATTCAGGATTGTTTCTTTGAGCAGACGGGTGCGTGCTTGCACAGAAGCCCAGGCGATATGCGGTGTAATAAGACAGTTTTTTGCGCTTAGTAAAGGATTGTCGGCTGTCGGGGGTTCAACACTCAAAACATCCAATCCGGCTCCTGCAATCCATCCCTCATTGAGCGCCTGTGCAAGATCCTTTTCAACAACTAATGGTCCCCTGGCGGTATTCAGCAGGTAAGCAGTTCGCTTCATGCGTTTCAATCGGTCAGCATGAATAAGGCCGTTGGTATCCGGGGTTAACGGGCAATGCAAACTCACCACATCTGATTCCTGCAACAACTCGTCCAGTTCTACCCATTTAAAGCGGGTTGATTCCGTACGTCCCTTCCGACTTCTTGTGTATGCCAGCACGTCCATACCCAAAGCAATTGCAACATCTGCCATTTTCTGACCAATATCCCCCAAACCGATCAATCCCATTTTTTTACCTGCCAGTTCAATCAGTGGTTGCTGCCAGAAAGAAAAATCGGGAGACGAAACCCATTGTCCCTGATGTACCACATCGCTATGCTGCTGAACCCGATGGGTTAATTCGAAGAGCAATGCAAAACATAACTGTACTACGGAATAACTGCTGTATCCGGGAACATTACTAACAGTTATGCCTAACTGCTTACAGGCTTCTATATCAATGATATTATAACCGGTTGCCAGCACACTGATAAATTTCAGTTCGGGTAACTGTCTGAGCTGCGTTGCAGTCAGGGGCGTTTTATTGGTGAGTACAACCGAGGCTTCTTTCGCCCGTTCCACTACCTGATCCGGCGCTGTACGATCATATACTACCAGGTTGCCAATAGCTTCCAGTTCCGTCCAACTCAGGTCACCAGGGTTCAGCGTATACCCATCCAGTACAACTATTTTCATCTTTTTGATTTTACCTATCAAAGATACCGGGTTAGGGTTTAGTGATCTGCATCCAGGTATAGCTGTTCGCAGGGATTGTTATTGTTATCGTTGCCGTGAAATCGCGGTTCAGCGTTACTACCTGACTTCGGTTATCCGGCCAGGTTATACGTGCCGCCTGCTGTAATCCGGAATAATAAAGGGGAAGTTGAATCTTTCGGGTAACCGGACTGTTGGTTGGATTGTACAGCATCGCCATTCCCTTTATCGGCAGTTGCGGGTTGACATGCAGGATACCATCCCAATCTCTCCCATCTGCCCGGCGCAGATGGATAATATCCGAATTCAAAATCTCGCGGTATTTTTTATACCAGCCAATTACTTTTGCTACCGTTTTTCTGGTGGTTTCTGTATCATATAATCTTGGGCCGCGATAACAGGCCTGAACACCGGCACCATAATATTGCATCATCAACTGCTCATAATCATCCAGGTGCTCCGAAAGTGGCTCCAGGATGGCTTCCGGACCGCCACCCTGGTATCTGGTTAGCGGTACAAAACCCCAGCCCATAGAAGGCGTTTTCTCCCAGGTACCATCATAAATATTCTGCCGGTTCAGGATTTTTTGCTGCTCCCGGGATAATGAAAAATTCACTTCGCGGTAACCAATAGCTATTTTATGGGATCCATCCAGAAAATACCAGTCGGGAGCATTTACATAAATGCCATTTTCATTGCACCAGCGATAGAGGCTCTTCTGCAATTCCATTTGCTTCCATTGTGAATCATGCAAACCCGTATGTCCCGGATGTTTTGTTGATGCACAACGATCACCGGGATAAGGACCATCATTTTCAAACAGATCAAATCCGGTTTTCGTCATGAATGTTTTTAGTATTTCGATATAACCCAGTCCCCAGTTGCTTCCCAGGCAGGGCGCATTGCCAAACATCGTGCCTCCGGGTTTGCCCGTATTGGGATTGATTACATCTTCTTCGTCATTGATCCGCCGGGAACTGAAAAGAGAATAACTGCCAATCAAAATCTTTTTACGATGCGCATAATCTGCCAGTGTTTTCCATTTTTCTATATTGGCAGCGGAGGTATCTTCCATATTGCAATGACTACCAAAACTGAGGATCAGGGCTTCATAACCGGTAGCCGCACACTGATCAATGGCCGTCTTAACTTCCTCGTCATTTTTACTGACCAGGTGCATGAAGATCGGATTGCTGGTAACCCAGGGCGCAATAGTCCGGTACATTTTTCGAATAGCCAGCCCCCTTCGCTCACGGTCTGAATTTTCCATGGCAAGTTCATAGGATTTGATCGATTGGAGGCTGTCTCCGGGTTTTAATACTACACCCGGACCGTGATCCGGATAAATTTCCAGTAAACAAGGCGTTTCGTAATTATAGTTGACCTGTGAGGTATAACCCGGATCTGTTTTCCAATGCAGGGTCTGATCGCTCAGTTCATAACGCATGGCATTGTTGAAGGCATAGTTGGTTTCAATATACAAACCGGAGGGTTTCTTCATTTGACCCGGACTTCCAATTACCGCACTCTCCTCCTCTACCATCGCCAATACTTCATGCACCACACTGTCGATGGTAAGGGCAGTCCCGCTCCTGTTAATTACCCGTAGTGATTTGCTTAATAATGGCAGGCCGCTGAACAACTCATAACTAACCAATACTTCCACTCCATCCAGTGCTGCTAACGGAGATCGATACCTGAAAGTAATTTTCTTTCCGCGTGCAGGCAAAGCCCCCGCTGCCCATCCCCGTGTTTTCCAGGCAAGAGCCGGCTGGATGTCTTCCAGCTGATAATCCTGGTATTGAAAACTGCTATCGGAATTAGTGAGGCCGTTCAACCATTCGGGCAAAAAATAGGCTTTCTCCGCAGGTGATTTTAATCCGCCTACTTTATAGCTGCTACCGTTTATGGTTACACGAGCTTCTTCTCTTATGGAACGCAGCAATTGTTGCCCGTTGGAGAGATTGGCGATACTGTAACAGACCAGGTTGGGAACCAGCCGGAATTGCCGGCTGACCAGTCCGTTACTCATTTCCAGATCTTTTCCGCCCGGCAAGGTTTTTATACTGGCCACAAAGGGTTCCGCATTCAATAACCAATCTTTCGCCGACAATTGCTGGGAATGGGAACTATGTGTAAACAGCAAGAACAGAAAAAAAGAGAAAACCCGCATAATCCTATAATTTGATGGAATATAAGGCATTGAAGGCAGAGCTAACCACGCAACCGGTTGAGTGTATCGGTCTGGAAACTGTGAACAATGCCAACCGATCCTTGTTAAAAAGATAAAATTGAAACAACATGCTCAAAATTTTAATCCTTCCAATCAGTCTGTTGATGGCCTCCCTGGGCTGGTGGAAATCCGCTGATACAACCGCGCATCTGAAAAATGCAGTTGCCTGTCATCCTATGGCGGATGATATGGTCAAATTTGCCAATGACCCGGCTTTCCAGGCATTACATCCTATTCCTTTAGCCATCCGCCTGGAAGCAAAAGGAGCTATGATCAGTTATCCCACCAGCGATGGAAAAACTGCTGCTGCCTACCTGATCAAAGCAAAAAAGAAAAGCTCCAACTGGTTGTTTGTATATCAGGAATGGTGGGGATTAAACGATCAGATCAAAGCTGAAGCAGATCGGCTCTATGCTGATTTGGGAGAATCAGTGAATGTGATGGCAATGGACATGTATGATGGGAAAGTAACCACAGATCCCAAAATGGCAGGCCAGTACATGCAGGGCACAACTCCGGACCGTCTCGAATCCATTGTAAAAGGTGCTTATACCTATGCTGGAAACAAGGCTAAAGTAGCCAATATCGGCTGGTGTTTCGGAGGCAGTTGGTCGCTTCGCTCTGCGCTAATTGGAAGCACACAAAATATCGGATCAGTCATTTATTATGGCATGCCGGTTAAAGATGTGGAACTGCTGAAAACCCTGAACTCGGATGTATTGGGACTCTTCGCCAATGAACAATACATATCCAAAGAAATCATCGAACAATTTGCAGCCGATATGAAAGCGGCCGGAAAAAAGCTTGATTATAAAATCTTTGACGCGGTTCATGGATTTGCGAATCCCAGCAATCCCAAACACGATCCGGCTAAAACTTCAGAAGCCAATACCATGGCATTAAATTACCTGAAGAAAAAATTCGGCGTCTAAAATATTACCCGTCGGGTACCCGACGGGTAAAAATCACTCCTCTGTAGAAGAGGTAAATTGGGTTGCTTTTTGGGCAGCGCGCTCTGCAGGTGTTGGAAAGGAGGTAAAAGGAAAGACATCCTTTCTGAACGAATCATCCGATAATACTTCCTGCAAATCCGCTTTCCCATCCATATACCGGGCCAGCTTTTTAAATAAAGCTGGCTTTTCTTTTCGAAGGATCAGGAATGCCGCATTGGCACCTGCTTTTACGGCTATCGGCACTCCGCCACCCAGTTCAGCCCAATGACCACCCAGGATCAGGTTTTGTACCGGCGTCTGGTAATGCGCAATTTTAGCCTGCATATTTGCCCGTCCGGGCCTTGCCCCCATCATGGTTCCGTTCCTGTTGCCGGTATAACGATAATGGGTAACCGGAGTAGCCACCTCATAAAACAGGATATGTTCCCGTAATCCCGGGGCCACTTTTTCTTCTACTCTTCTGATCAGCTTTTCCCCTATTTCCTCTTTCAATTGGCGGTAGGCTTCACCCCTGATATAATTCCCATTAGCGTCTTTGGTAGTAAGCCATTCATTCCGGTACTGCATTTCCGCAGGCATATACACGGTAAGGGTACCCTGGTGTTCCGGGCATAGAGATTTATCGCGAACGGTTGCCGCCAGTACACTCATTTCCACCGTATCCGGATCGCCATTGGAATGGGCTTCAAAAGGCTGGTCATCGTTGATAATATGAATCATTTCTTCACCAAAACCAAGTGCTTCTGCCGGACAATCAAGCGCTATCGACAAGGTTACGGAAGATGTATACAGTTCAGCCTTTCTGAGTTTTTCCTTCAGTTTGGCAGGAATGAGCTCTGCAGGCAGCATTTTCTCATACACCGTTTCAATATCATTGGCAGCAATAACATAGCGGCTTTTAAAGGTATAGGGTTTGTTGCGATGCATAAATGCAACACCGGTTGCCTTGTTTCCATCCACCAGAATTTGAGTAACTGCACTTTGAAAAAGTACCTGTCCGCCCCTGGATTCAATATTATGCTGCAGCCATTTTGGAATCATCTGACTACCCCCTTTAGGCGGACTTTGAAAATCGCCGTAATAAGCCCAGCCGATCGGTACAAAACAACCAATCAGTTCGTGTTCAGCCGCAAAAATCCGATGCAGTTTCGGGTCTTTAAAAAACTTATTCAGCCCTTTTTTCAAGCCCTTTTCACCACTGTACATCACATAGGGAATAAATGGCATAACAAACCGGAAAGTGTTATAGCCGGATTTAACCCGATCCCAGAAAGACATGTTTTCTTTGGCCCGAAATACGGTATTGAACTCTTTGAAAGAGCGACCTACTTTTTTGGCACTGGCAAAAAAGCGCCGGATACCTTTTTCCTCATGGGGGAACTCACGGATTAACTGATCTCGCCACTCATCCGGATTGTTGGTGAGCAGGTAGCTGTGTTCATTCCCCTGGTACCGGCGAATGCGCTGTTGGGGTACGGCAACCGGATAATCGGATCCGATCAGATCGAAAATACGGCAGATCAATCCACCCGGACCGTACTGGTTTAACCAATGTATCGCAGTATCGAATAAAAAATGTTTGCGACGAAAACCCGCCAGGTATCCACCTGCATGGGGCTCTTTTTCCAGCACACAAACGGAATAACCGGATTTACTCAACAGAGCAGCAGCGGTCAATCCGCCCACGCCTGATCCGATTATTATTACATCATAGGAGTCGTTTAAACCTGGTTTAAGCATGCGAGAAAATTACTAAACACTTGGCATTAGTTGTACTTTTGAGCAGGATATTGAATATATTTATTTCTATGAGCATGACAGAACAAGAAATCATAGAGAAGATTAACCATTTTCTGGCAGAGGAATTTGAAGTGGAGCCGGAGAAAATAACTCCTGATGCCCTGCTCAAAGAAACCCTTGAACTGGACAGCCTGGATTATATTGATCTGGCAGTTGTTATTGAGCATCACCTTAATTTCAAAGTGAAACCCGAAGATTTTACCAGAATGGTAACGGTGCAGGATTTCTACCAGTATGCATTTTCAAGATGCGGCGTATCGTAGGAACCAACACCACCAGCGATACAATTAATTCCGGAAAAGGCTCCCATAATTCCCGGGAGGTATTTACAAAAATAATCGCCCCGGGCAGAATGGGGATTCATTGAATACACTTCATCCCTGAAATAGCTCAGTTTATCCTTAGTACCTTGACTTCCGGTCGATCTGATCCTACCTTGCCATCCATTCATTAAACTCAAACAACCTATCAACAATGAAAAGGATTTTTTTAACCGCCGCCGCAATGACAGCAATCATTGCGATTACGGCGATTTCCTGCCAGCAGCCGGCTACCGATGCCAATGCTGCGCAAAGCACGGCTACAGCCGAGGATCCGGTAAAACGGGGTGAATACCTTGTCAATACCATCGGATGCGACGATTGTCATACGCCTAAGAAGATGGGCCCACGGGGACCTGAGCCCGATATGGAATTCCGTTTTGCAGGTCATCTTGCGAACCAGCCCATCGGACCTGTTGATACCTCCGTATTGTCTAAAGGCTGGCTCCTGTTCGGACCTTCCTTAACAGCTGCGGTGGGTCCCTGGGGTGTATCCTATGCCGCAAATATCAGTGGTGATTCTACCGGAATTGGCAACTGGACAGAAGAACAATTTTTTCGCGCTATGAGAGAAGGAAAATACAAGGGACTGGAAAACAGCCGGCCAATGTTACCACCTATGCCCTGGCAGAATTTTGCCAAGTTGAAAGACGATGATTTGCGGGCAATGTTTCTATTCCTGAAATCAACCAAACCCATTAATAATGTGGTGCCCGCTCCCAAACCCCTGAATGCACTCTGATTTCAACCCCAAAAAAATACCCGCCAAATGGCGGGTATTTTTTTATTCTTACCTGTTATACCATTTTCCATTCTCCCTTCTTCCTTTCCTCCATCCTCCTTTCTTCCATTTTCCGCTCGTCCACCAGATCCCATTTCAACAAGGGTAATTGTCCGGTTATTTTCTCCAGCAACAATTCAAAAACAGGTGCGGGTAAATTATCTTCCATAGCATTCAGCCATTGTGCAATGTCTTCATCATCCATGTCCTTAATCATCCAGGAACAAAGATCCAGCCATTCAGACAAAGGCTGCCTGCCTTCGATTCGCAGTTGCAAACTGTAAAGGGCAGCATCAGAATAATAGTTCCATAACAAGGGGTTGAGTTTTTCCTCCTGACGCAGCATAGCCTGGATCACCCAGTCTGATAAATGCCGGAAACTGGCTTTGAACAACAAACCTGCCCATTTATTGGAACGATCAGATCCAGCCTCCTTATCAAAAGCCAGCATATGATTCAGAATACGGTCCAGGGGTGAAAGCCGGTCCTTATTACCGGCAGCAAAACATTCCGGCACCTGCTTTTCGTAAACCCTGATCGCAGGAATAATATACCTGCTTTCTTCTTCCGCCTGCCGCTGACAGGCAAGCACCAGTTCGATCACCTGATCGAACCGATGCTGCACCTGCTGGGGTTTGGTAAAATTCGTAAACTGCAATTGCAGGCTGGCATCCAGCAACTGCGCCCGAAGCGCGCTGTGTGATGTCTGAAATATATTGAACCTGCGCATGTTAATAGGGTTTAATTGCTTGCTTCACGGTATACAAAGTTTTCAAGAGTAATCTCCCGGCTTGTTCCAACTCTCGCGATCTTCAATTTAGTAGGATAAAAACCGGCCACTTTGAATTTCTGCGGTTGAGGAATCGCTCTTTCAAAGAGATTTGACTGTTCGATGAACGCTTTGGTTACCATTGGCTCCAGGAAAGTCAGTTTTCCATTATAGGAACCATAGATAAATGTTTCAGTAAATACTGACCCGTTTAACTCCGGCGCCGTTGCATCCAGCCAATGTTTTCCCATTTGAGGAACTCCACCCGGAGAAGCGAAATAGGTGGCAGGAAGAAAGGGTGCTGCTGGCAGGTTATCAAATCCTGACGCATTCGTCTCGTAGGGCGGGATAGCCAGCCGCTCTGCTTCACTCATCAGGTAAAAATGAAAATCAAAATGTGGTTTGGTGTAGACATTTTCAGGTTCATGCCCGGCAGGATTCCAATCCAGCCCTATATGATTAAAGGGATTTACTGTTACTGATTGAACGGGTAATGGAAGCGTTACACTATTAGCATCATTATGCCCCTGATCTCCGCCGATGGGTAAACTATTCCAGGCCTGGTCATTGATGGATATACCGATCTTCTCTGGTCTGGCATCCTTTGCCAATTGAATAAAAGCATGTGCTTTTCCTCCGTGAAATGCTACCTGCTGGCCTTTGAAAATGCCGCCTTTCTGTTCATTGTTCTTATTACAGGAACTGGCTCCGATAATCGCTGCGAGCAACAGCAGTTGAATGGCTCTTTTTTTCATGTTGGTTGATTGAATGGTTACTTGTTAATTGGTTTGCGTTGGCAATATTACTTGCCGCCAACCCGTAAGAAAAGCAACTGCTGCATGAACCCGCAGAAACTTGCATTCAATTGTAACCAGCTTATCTTGATTACAGTTGATCCGGCGAATTCATCAATCCAACCGGGAATCTGCCAGGCTGCTAACCGTATCCACGTCAATAGGATTCGCCTGAGTATATTTGACTACCTGAATGAACATATGCTGAAACAACTATTTCCTGCACTGCTCCTTCTCGCGGGCGCCTGCCATACTGTTCTAGGACAACAGGCAAGACAGTATTCCTTTACTCAATACAGTACCGCAAACGGACTTGTATCCAACCATGTGAATGCGGTTGGTCAGGATAAAAAAGGCTTTATATGGCTGGCTACAACCAATGGGTTACAGCGATTTGACGGCCGGGAATTTATCACTTTCAAGCACAACCGAAATAATCCCTACAGTATCCCTTCCAACAATCTTGCTTCCATGTTTTGTGATCAAAAAGGAAGGGTATGGATTGTAAACGAAGACAACCGGATTGGTCAATTTGACAATGAGCGTTTCATCTACAAAGACGTGGGTGTGGAAATGCAGGCCAGCACTGTAAAGGTATTTCACACGTCCATTTTCAAGGAAGACTGGAATGGCAATTTGTACCTGCTCATGATTGGTCATGGTGTTTTCCGTCTGGATGAAGCACAACAACGTTTTCTGCCAATTAGCCGGGAAGTGGCTTTACCAAAAAACTGGACAGTTTTATATTTTCAGCCGGATGCCAACCGGAAGGTACATTGGCTGGGTTGTGATTCCGGTTTGATCAAATTTGAACCTGTTTTAAAACGTCTCTCCTATACGGGAAACAATCGTTCAAAAGATCCCATCATTGATAGTTTTGCAGGCATCCATAATATCCAGGGAATTGAACCCATTCAAAACAGTAAGAGCCTCGCGGTTTTTCACTGGCCCTACAGGCACCCGGTTCCCTATTTCTATTGGTACGATGGAACCACCGGCAAAAAAAACCGTCATTATATTGGTCCATATATACCAAGGGTTTATCACGAGTACAGGGGCATATCACAGCAAAAAAACGGCACCATCTGGGTATATGGACTACCTTTTATCGCCGAATTTGATACTCTGAAGCAACAGTTTCAGTTTGTGCACCAGACGGCTCCGTATACCGAAAAATTTCGTTTTGATGTAGGGCTGCAGGCCTTTGAAGACAGGGAAAAAAATCTTTGGCTGGCAACTACGGATGGTCTTTTTTTATTCAATCCCACTGCACAGGCATTTAATGCGTATTATTTAGTGCGACCTGGAGAAAAAAATGTTCAGGACGGACCAGTTGAAGCAGTCAGGCAACTAAAAAACGGCCAGATCATGGTTGCTACCTGGGGAGCAGGTTTGTATCTGTACGATCAATCCTTCCGGCCACTTCAACTTCCTGCTGTTTTCAATCCCTGGAAGAATACCATGACTGTCTGGAGCATTCTGGAACACAGTAAAACCGGACTTATTTTTTTGGGTGAACAATCCGGGTTTTTAAAAGTTTATAACGCCAAAACAGGTAGCCTGAGAAATGATCAACCGCCTGTGTTTAAAGAACGAACCATCCGCCAAATAGTGGAAGATAAAGAAGGCAATATCTGGTTTGGCACACAGGGTGGCCGGATTATCAAATGGGATTTTAAAAAATCGGGTGGAGATCCCACCAAAGGATATGAACTGATTCATGAAATAGGCCTGATTCACAAACTCTATATCGATTGGGATGGTAGTTTATGGGCAGGGACACTTGGCTGGGGCACCTATCATATTGACCCTGTTACCGGCGTTATTCTGCATCATATCACCCGAAGTTCCGAAGGTGGCTGGAAATCCGGGAATGATTCTCCTACTGATATTATCCGGTACAACGACAGTGTTTTGCTGTTAGCCACTTCCAACCTAACGGTTCTGAATACCCGAAGTATGACTCACCGGATTATTTCTGCAGATGACGGACTTCCATCCAATTCGGCTTCCCGCCTGCAGATCGACAAAGGAGGAAGAGTCTGGATTGGCTTACAGGATGGCTTATGCCGATGGAATCTGGCACAGAATTCGTTTACGGTTTTTGACCGCAGGGATGGCATTCAGTTTGACAATTTCACCTCTGGTGGAGCTTCCCGTATCAATGACTCCCTGCTTGCCTTTTCAACCAGTCATAATTTTCTGGTATTTGATCCGGATCTGGTTATGCATTCTACCCGTCCGCCGCAGGTAACCATAACCGATATTAAGGTAGTGAACAGGCGAATGAATTATGATTCCATCATGCAGGCCGGTCGCCTTGAATTGAATCATCAGAATAATTCCATTACGATTGATTATGCATCCCTGCAATTCCTGGAACATGGGCAGCTGACCTATTACCATCAACTGGAAGGACTTGATGAGGATTGGGTTCGATCAAGCCGTAACCAGGCAATCTACAATTATCTTCCCTATCGCAATTATACCTTTCTGGTGAAAGCGGTTAATGGAGATGGCGAAGAATCGGGCCAGGTTACCCGTCTGGTGATTCAGGTTCGCCCGCCTTTCTGGCGCTCCTACTGGTTTATGGCGATGATGGTCTTCCTTATTCTTGCTTTCCTATACTGGCTCGACCGCTTGCGGATGCAGAAGTTAAGGGCTACTGAAAGTATCAGGACCCGAATTGCCACCAGCCTGACGGAAGACCTTACAAATTCACTCAGCAGTATCAATATCTCCAGTGAACTGGCGAAAAATAAAATTGAACAGGATCGCGAACGTACCCGGGATTATATCCATCAGATCAGTGAAACCAGCCATCGAATGACCCAGGCCATGTATGATATGGTTTGGAGTATCAACCCGCAAAATGACCAGATGTTAAAAACCGTGGAGCGGATGAAACAATTTGCCCTGGAGCAGGAGTCTTTTCATGATGTAACGATCCAGATTGAAGCCGACCCGCATATTGAAGAGCAACATTCGGATATGGAACACCGTTATGAACTATTATCCATTTATAAGGAAGCCATCACCAATGCGGTGAAACATTCCGGTGCCCGGAATATCCAGGTGCAGGTAAGGCTACGCAAACAAAAACTGCAGTTGCTTATCCAGGACGACGGCAAGGGATTCAACACTTCTGGTGTTGCTAAAGGCAGAGGCATACTCGACATGAAACGACGTGCCGCCGCAATCAATGCAAGCCTGGAAATCTTATCGGAGAAAAATACGGGAACACTGGTGAAACTGGAGATGAAGATGAGGACGTGAGTTGTATGGATCAGGAGACAAAGGAGGCAGGAAACAAAGGAGGCGGGAAGAAGGCTCCAAGAAGAAAAACATCATAGCCAACAATTTGAGATTTTAAGTTCACAAAAGCTAAGGTGGCTTCCTGTCTCCTTTGTCTCCATTGTCTCCTCTTGCATTATTATTTTCCCATCCATCGTTTAAAATCAGTCACTTTCTCCCGGCTTACAATGGATTCCTTGTCCACTACAGGTTGCAAATGCAGGAGCAGGCGGTTACCAAAGTAATCATGAATCTGGTCCACACTTTCGATAGACACATAAAATGAGCGGCTAATCCGGAAATAACGATCCGGATCAAGCATGGCTTCCAATTCATCCATGGTATAATCAACTATGAACTTCCGATTGTCCTTTGTTTTGAAAAAATTCACCCGCCCGTCGCTGTAGAAATAAGCGATCTCATCCACTTCCACGCTTACAAGTTTTTGTCCCTGCTTTACCAGGAACCGCTTGCGATAATCTTTCGGCTGTAATCGCTGCTGCAATTCCTTTACCAGGCTATCCATATTCAGACTGCCCGAACTTTCCGCAGTCCCCTGCATCAGTTTTTTCATCCGGTGGTATTTCTCCAATGCTGCTTCGAGGTCTTCTTTCTGCACCGGCTTGAGCAGGTAATCCACACTGTTTACTTTAAACGCTTTCAACGCATACTCATCATAGGAAGTGGTGAAGATCACGGTGGTATTCACCTCCACTTTATCGAAGATCTCAAAACTCTGTCCATCCGCCAGTTCAATGTCCATCAGGATCAGATCCGGAGCCGGATTTTCCTGCAGCCATTTTACCGAGGACCGGATACTGTCAGTAATACCAACCACTTCAGCATCGGCAGTAACAGCCTGCAGTGTTTTCTGCAGTTTTCTTACTGCCAGTTCTTCATCTTCCACTATGAGTACTTTCATACAAACGATATTACATAAATTTAATACGTACTGCCCGCATATGTAAAAAGAAGCGGATTAGTTGCCAAAATCAGTGCATGAATTGTAGATCAGGGTTGGATCAGTGGTACTATAACCGAAAATTCCTTCCCATCATCACGGATAAGGATCTCTTCCTGTTTCATCAGCCGGTATTTGTTGT
>CAZJNY010000037.1:0-22837 GCA_964547405.1 uncultured Flavihumibacter sp.
TTTTCCCGGGCACCGCCATAATAGCCGTCTCCGCCATTAGCCCCGTCGAACCAGGTGATAAAAAGATTTCCATAATTGGTGTACAGCTCACGTAACTGTTCGCGAAAAGCTTTTACATATTCATGAGATCCGTAGGCAGGAAAATTCCGATCCCACGGTGAGCAATAAACGCCGAACTGCAAACCCTGTTTACGGGAAGCTGTTTCAAATTCCTTTACCATATCGCCCTGGCCATTTTTCCAGGGACTTTTACTGATATTGTAAGTGGTTGTTTTCGTAGGCCAGAGAGCAAATCCGTCGTGGTGTTTGGCAACCAGGATCAGTCCTTTAAATCCTCCGTCAGCTGCAGCTTTCGCAATCTGGGCGGCATCAAAAGCAGAGGGATTGAACTGAGCCGGATCTGCATCGCCAAAGCCCCATTCCTTATTTTCAAAAGTGGTAGGCGTGAAATGAACGAGTACATAAGTTTCCAGCTCCTGCCAGGCCAATTGACGGTCAGTGGGAAGAGCACCGTAGGGAGCCGGAGCAGCCACTTGTTTTGCCGGAGAGCAGGCAGTGAAAAGAGCTGCAATAAACAGTACTGAACTATAACGAAGCAGGAACATAGCTGAGATTTAAACAACGAAATTCAAGTATTCGCGGCGCCCTCTGCACCTGCATATCAACCGATGCTGCCATTAAATTCACTTCCGTACCGCTTATCTTCTGGCCGTTTTATCTGTTGTTTTAAACTGCCGTATGGCTTCTTGACGCTGAGGGGCTTCGATGTCTGTTCCGGGTTCTTTCGGTTGAATATCAAGGATACGGGCAGTTCTGAGCTGGCGCCATTTTTCTTTTTTCGGTTGCCAGGCAAGCAATATCCATTCTTCCTCTTCTTTTTTAATGGCAACGGGAAGGACGGTATACGTTTTATTCTCCTCGCCTTTATTCTGACTCAGGGTAAGGCGAAGAAGTTTTTTTTCATGGATCGATTCCGTGAGTTGCGACAGCCATTCTGCGCCGGAAGTACCCTGTACGGGAGGAATGTAAATGGATTTATCTTCACCGGAACGGGCTTTCAGTAAGTCCAGCACAAAGCCCGCTTCCTGCATGTATTTACAATAGCGGAAAAAATTCCCCAGTTGGGATTCCGGCATATCTTCAAGCCGGTAATGATTGGTACTGGCATCGTAGGAAATCTGAATGCCCAGGTCGCTGCGAAGCGATTCAAGCAAACGCTGAAAGGTTCGCAAACTAAGATCACATCCCGCATCCTGAAGGGCTTTCATCAGCTCTTCCCGATTGGCTCCGATTGAATGTTGCAGGTGATGAACCAGGGTGTAATATGGTAAGATATAGTCCCGTGGCGACATTGGTTTGGGTTTATTCCGAAATCTAGCCAAAATTTTGAATACCTGCTCAACCAAGCAACGGTCTGGTTGTTGCAAATAAGCAGTATTGTTTAACCAACCGATATGACGAATACACTTAAAACCCGGTCCGTTCTGGCTATTGTTTCCATGCTTGTAGTGGTGATCGTGAATGCCATGGCCGTTCTGTTGCCCATCAACCAGATGAGTACCGGAGCGATTTCAGACCTCTATCCCAATTATTTTGTACCGGCAGGTTTTACGTTCAGCATCTGGTCAATTATTTATCTTTTCCTCATCGCCTTTTGCGGGTATTCTGCCTGGTATGCCTTTGGAAAAACAGGAACCAAAACAAAGGATGGGTTTCTTTCTGAGCTATTGAAGTATTTTATAATAACCTGCATCATCAATTGTAGCTGGATAATCTGCTGGCATTATCTGCAAATCCAGTTGTCGCTCCTGGTGATGCTCGCATTTCTGGTTACCCTGATTCTTATTTACCGACTGATTCTGCAGAACAGACAACAGTTATCTGGACCAACCTGGTTTTTTATCCAGGTTCCGTTTAGCATATATCTGGGATGGATCAGCGTTGCCACCATCGCCAACGCAACAGCATTACTTGTTCATTCAGGATGGGAAGGTGGCGTTATCTCACCTGTAAGCTGGTCTTCCATAATGATGCTGGTAGCCACCGTGTTAGGATTGATTTTTTTGTGGCAGTGGAAAGACAGGGCGTATACACTGGTAATCTGCTGGGCGCTCTATGGCATTTATTTTAAACAGGGTGAGCAGCCCCTGCTTGCCAGAACGGCGGTTATCGGTATAGTTTTGCTCCTGCTTGCCATGGCGTATCAGTATTGGCGCGGATCTAAAAAAAGTCCCGGGTTATAAACCCAGGACTTTCGCATCAACGGCAAATTTTGTTGTTATACTGACATCCAGATCATCGGTTAGGATTTTATCCGTAGTGAGTCTGGTTTTAATAATATAGGTTCCTTTTTTCAGGTATTCAGTCAGTTGGACATCTTCGGTGGTAAGCAGCAACGTAGCGTTGATCTGGTCAGTTATATCCATTTCAAATGCTATCTTTTTTTCAGGCAGCTGATCCGCGTCAATAAACACTTCGATGTTTTTAAGAAAATCCCAGCTTCTCCCAAAAGGCTGAGTTATCACCATTCTGAATTCCTCCAGGGTAACAGATTCCAGCATTTCAGCCTTTGTATTGTTAAATGTCAGCTCCCGGCTGGCTTCAGAATAGATAGGAGGTGTGTACAAATCATAGGGCAAGAGGGAAGCCGGTCCCGCTTCTATTTTCAATGCGGTGCGATCGGTAACCGTGAACTGGGTCAGTTTGTCAACTTTTTCACAGGCGCTTAAACCAACAGCAACCAGGGATAGCATTGCGAATATGCGTTTCATGGGTAGGGATTTTACAAAGAAGGAAAACGAGTGTGATCCTGCATTAGTATCTGAACGCGGATCTGCTTCAGAATTTTTCGATGAATGAGCCTGTTTTAAACGAAAACAACCCCGTGATGCACGGGGTTGTTTTGTGTATCTAAATATTCCACTTACTTAACAGTAATCGCTTTGTCGATCAGGAATACAAGATTGCTGCGATGTGCACGGGTTTGTTCATCCGGACTGGATGCACCTGCCAGCATTGATTTTACTTTTTTAAGTGTATGCAGGGCAGCTGCTTTGGATGCATTATCATATCCGGTTTTAGCTTCCACAATGGCAGCCGCACCTTTCACAAATTCTGTCTGCAGATTCTGGCGATACAGATTAACACTGCCAGTCAGATCTGCCTGGAAAATAGATTTGGACAGATCTCCCATCACTTCAGCAACACTATAGGTATTACCATAGAGACCGCTGTTATTGATACGGGTAAGTGTAACCGGATGAAGGATATGCGCCAGGGTATTCAATTGAATACTTGCGATGGTATTGGAAGGTTTAACATCTTCTGTTCCGTTAAAGAATCCAAAACCGCGGCGCTGCATTTGCAGGTAAGGGAACAGATTGGCGTCTGCAGTAAATGCATTCGGTGCAAACAGATACGTATTCAGCAAAGCCATCGCTTTTTTCTGATAGGCTTCCGGAACCGGTGTAAACGGTTTAGTGCTTGATTTTTGTCCGGCAAAACTGCGGTCTACGTACACACCGCCTATATAACGGCTCACTGAATTAACCATTTGAGCACGCTGCCCCATCAGCTGGTAGTAGCGGGCGCGAAGCTCAGCATAACTCTGATCCGGTTTGGCAAATCGGGCCTGAAGCTTCGGCAACATGGTATTCACCAGTTTGAGGCGATCTTCCGCATACGCAACCATATCATTACTCATATCGTTCACCATAACACGGGGATCTATTGCTTTACCAGGTGCTCTCATATCATCGGCATCGTTACCGAATGTCAGTTGAGGATCGGTGCTACGGGAAAGAATTTTATTCAGTTCTTTTTCTTCTTCAGCCGCGCTAAACGGCGTATAACCATACTGGATAGCCCAAACATCATATGGACCAACTTTGGTGGTATAATAATCGCCCTGCTTAGCGCGATTACTGTTCACGTTGAGAGAAGGATAATCCATTACAGAACCCTGTAACCCGATTTTCCGGGTGATGGACTGATCATGAACTTCAGCAGGACTCAACATCTGACTGGCTTTCATGTTGTGGTTCAGACCAAGGGTATGACCCATTTCATGCAGAATCAGGTAATACAGGAATTGCTTATGTAATTCTTTCACTTCTGCTGCCTGGCGGTCATCTTCATCCAGGGTTGCGATGGTTGCAATACCTGTCTGGAATTGAAGGCTAAGTTCCTGGGCGATGGCGCAGTTCAGGTGCTGGTGCATTCCTTTTACACTGAATTCACCGGGAGTATGCGAAGTTTCCATAGCCGCTTCCGGATTTTCCCAGGGCAGTGCAACGGTTGTACTCATGCCGCCATTGAACAGGTCGTCCTGGATAGATGCGCCTGCACCGGATCTCCATTCAACAGTGATGTCTGCTCCCAGAATCTGGCCGGTACGCGGATTGGTAAAGCTGGGTCCGATAGCGCCATAGGGAGGGTTGGCAGAGCTAACCCAACGAATAACATTGTAACGAATATCAGCAGGATCCCAATCGGCATTGTCGGGCATGATTTTCATTACCACGGCATTTTTAAAACCGGCTGCTTCAAAAGCTTCATTCCATTTTTCACCGGCTTCCTTTATAATGGGACGAAGTTCTACTGGTGTAGTGTTTTCAATCCACCAAACTATAGGTTCAACGGGCTCACTCAGTGCTGCATTCGGATCTTTCTTCACGAGGTTCCAGCGATTGATGATGTCTTTATAAGGGGTAGGTGAAAGGGAGGTAAGATCATCAACTTCCGATCCAAAATAACCAACCCTGGGATCATCCTTGCGGGCACGGAAATCATTTTTTGGCAATTCCAGGAAGGAGTGCTGCATTTTTACGCGTACATACCTGGCATCCGTAATATCTTTTCCACCGCCGTTAAAGGGCATGGGATTATCGTAAGCCAGCTCTACCAGTACATCTGTATTGTTTGGGAAGGAACGCACCACTCCATATCTTGACTTGGAAGGATTCAGGTTACCCAGGTTGAATACAGCACCCGGAGGCAGACCTGGAGGCATCATCGGTTTAACGGGGTCCAGTTTATCGCCCAGTAAGAGGCCGTCTGCAGCGATCAGATAACCCAGGCTATCTTCCACAACCACTTTTTCAGCCAGCATTACCGCATCACTTACGTCTACGTTTTCTGCACGGCTTACGGCATTGTTTTTATCATAAAAGAAATTGGTATTCATTTGTTTGAATTCCAACTTATCGAAGGATTTTTCCACCTTAAAGGGGAAAGTAGCGCGGATCATGTTTTGATGAAGAAACAGGTCAGTGGGGCCGCCCATGGAAAAGCTCTGATAGAGGTATTCTTTTCCTAACTGGTCTTTTCTGACATACAATTGTACGGAACCGGTGACGGTATCCTGGTACAGGGTAAACAAGCCTTCGTGTTTTTTGCTAGACTTTGTTTTGTCTTTCACGGAAGCCTTTGCCGGAGGAGGAGGTGGTGTTTTTTTTGTTGTATCAGCTACGGGAGGAGGTGTATCCTTTTTCCCTTTTTTTTGTGCAAATGACCCGGATGCCAGCAAGAGTGCGGCCGGAATCAAATAGGCTATTTTTCTCATGAATTCTATTTAGAACTACAATATGCCTAATAAAACCGGTTGGGAAAAGATTATTATATAAACCTGAGGTAGAGAGGATAAATGGCAGAAGGAGCGGATAAATTACCTTATTGTTAAAAAATTTTAACCAATTTCTTTGTTATGTGATTGGAGACCCCTATTTTCACGTCGCAATATAAAAAAGAAGGTCCACTGTAGAAACAGTCGACCTCTAACGATTGCTTGCCATATAAAAAAATCTTCGAATCTTTTCTTTGTTCCTTTTCAGGATTCGGGATAACGACCTCTGCGATGCTTTGCTTCTAACGATTGCCTGCCATATTTTTCACCGCTTGCTCACTGTTTGCTTTCCGATGTGAAGCCGGGTCGTTTTCTTTATGTCCCGTTTGATGATGTAAAAGTAGCCCGGGAATTTTCTTCCCGAAAATCAAAATTTGAACCGGTTTATTACTTCAAAAAGAATATTTTTGCAGTTAAACCCTTATCCAGCAAGGATTTGCAGAAAATAAGTTAATGATGTCCAACCGATCTACCGACTCTCTTTTTCAATTAATAAAATCACTTCACAAGGCAGAAAAACGGCATTTTAAGCTTTATATCAAGCGGAGTTCGGCAAAAGAGGACCTGAAAATTGTTGAATTATTTGATGCGCTGGATAAACTTTCTGAATACGATGAGCGGGTTTTGCTAAAAAAACTGCCATCCATCCTGAAGCCACAGCTCAATAACATAAAAACCCATCTGTATAAGCAGGTACTGGCCAGTTTACGGGATCTCAAGAGTACCGATACGCTGGAATTACAATTATCAGAGCAACTGGATAATGCCCGCATCCTCTACAATAAGGGATTGAAGCACCAGTCGCTGAAAATCCTGGAAAGAGCCAGGGAAATTGCCAAGGCCAATGGAAAATTCAATTACCTGGCCCAGGTGATTTCGCTGGAGAAGAAAATCGAGACCCTGCACATCACCCGAAGTATCCAGGAAAAAACAGAGAAGCTTACCCAGGAGGCGCTTGAAATAAGTGGTCATATAGACCGGGTAACCAGGCTTTCGAACCTGGCGTTGCGACTCTATGGCTGGTATACCAAACACGGACATGCCCGCAATGAAAAAGATGAGGCAGGAATACGCCGGTTTTTTAAAGAACAGCTTCCTTCCGATGCTTTTGAGTTAACGGATTTCTATGAACGTCTTTATTTGTATCAGAGTTATACCTGGTATGCATTTATCCGGCAAGATTTTCTGATGTACTACCGGTATGCTCAAAAATGGGTGGATCTCTTCAATGAAAATGAAGTGATGAAGAAAGTGGAGCTGGGGCATTATATCAAGGGAATGCATAACCTGCTGAATGCACATTTTGATCTCCGGAATTTTCAACAGTTTGAAAAAGTATTGCTGGAGTTTGAAAATTTTTCGCATCATCCCATTGCTCTTCAACATGATAATTTCAGAATCCATACCAGTATTTATATAAACAGCGCCCGGTTAAACTGGCACCTGATGACCGGCACCTTTAAAGAAGGATTAAAACTGGTGAACGCCGTACTAACTAACCTGGATGAATATGCGCTGTATGTAGATCCGCACCGGATTGTAGTATTCAATTACAAACTTGCCACACTTTATTTTGGAAGTGGTGATTACAATACCTGTATCGATTTTCTGCAAAAAATTATTAACGATACGTCTGCTGATCTGCGAATCGACCTGCAAAGTTATGCGCGCCTGATGCATATGCTGGCGCATTATGAATTAGGAAATGATGAAATCATTGAATCGCTGATCAAATCAGTATATCGATTCATGGCGAAAATGAAAAACCTTACGGTGGTGGAAGAAGAGATGTTCCGGTTTATCCGGCATTCCTTTGGCGTTTCTCCAAGAAAAATGAAACCGGAACTGGAGAAATTTCTGCATAAAATCAAACACCTGGAGAAAGATCGTTTTGAGACCAGGGCTTTTGCCTACCTGGATATTATCTCCTGGGTAGAAAGCAAGGTTTATGAGAAGCCAATGGCTGAAATCATTCATGAAAAATACCGGAAGAGCAGGAAGAGAATATACGTGAGACGTGAGACGTGAATGGAAGATGGAGGAAGGGAAGAAGGGGGAAGGGAAGATGGAGGAATGGAAGATGGAGGAAAGGAAGGAGGAGACAAAGGAGACGGGAGACGGGAGAAGGGAGACAAAGGAGACAGGAGACGAAGGAGACGGAAAGAAAGGGAGTCAGGGTTTGGGGGTGGATTGGGCAGTCCACAATTTGTAAAAGTACCGGATCATCCAGCCGAAAGATCCGATTGCGAAAACATAACAGATATAGTTACCCGCTTTGGGGTTGCCTTCAAAGAAAAACCAGCCTGCATACAGCCCGATGGTCATATTGACTAGCATCCACAATGCACCGACTGACAGCGTCATTAATGTTTTATACAGCAATTCCCGGGCATCGTCTTCCATTCCGCTCATATTATTTTTTTTCAAAACTACTACTCAATCAGCAGGTCGCGAAAATCTGTTGAATCACCATTAAATACATTGAAATCTACTTTACCGCGGATGCCACTGACCCTGCCGGTTTCACTGTATTGCCAGAAAGCCCAGTTACGGGCAATGCGGGGACGGTCTTTCCGTAGGTAGTGGGCCACCCAGAGGGGATAGTCATCAAATTCATCTTTCAGGTGACGGTTGTAAAAATCAACATTGGTATAGATGATGGGTTTCACACCATAGTGGGCTTCTACCCTATCCAGAAACGCTTTTACTTCCGCTCTGAGCTTCGTAGTACTGACACCATAGGTTTGTTCCACATCCAATACCGGAGGAAGGTCGCCCTTTTCCAATGCTACCCGGCGGATAAAGTTTTCAGCCTGTTCCGCTCCGCTTTTGGGCGCCAGAAAAAAATGATAGGCCCCTCTGGGTAAACCTGCTTCCTGGGCGTGTTTCCAGTTCCTGCGGAATTGCTGATCCATATTTCCCAATCCTTCGGTTGCCTTGATGAAGACAAAACCAATCTTCACATCTTCAGCCCGCATATCTTTTACCGCTTCCCAATTGATGCGTTGCTGGTATTTGGATACATCAATACCATGAATCTCAAAATTGGTAGGGATCTCAATCCCAAAATCATCATAATGTTCAAAATCGGTTACAGAGCCGGCGAACCACCACCAGGCCAGAAACCCAACCAGGACCAGGATCAGCACTGCCAGCAGATATTTAGAACCGGACTCGGTACCTTTTTTCTTTTTTACCATTGCGCGCAAAAATAGGCAATTCCTCCACCCGACCGGTGCCACCCTACCGGTGGCACCGGTCGGGTGGAGGAAGGGTTGTATCTTTGGGCAATGCCGTTTCATTTTAGAGACTCGATGAATATGCTGCGCAAGATGAGTATCCGGAGGGCCTGGAATGCCGTAAAAGTGCTCAGCAGTTATTATATAAGCAAATACAGCGGGAAAGCCGTACAATGGGGGGTGCCGATTTCAATCAGCGTTGAACCGACTACCTCCTGCAACCTGCGCTGTCCCGAGTGCCCAAGTGGCTTGCGGGCATTTACCCGGCCAACGGGTATGTTGCAGAGCAATTTCTTCCGGAATACGATTGATCAGTTGTACAAAGACCTTTTTTACCTGGTATTTTATTTTCAGGGAGAGCCCTATCTGAATCCTGAATTTCTTGACATGGTAAAATATGCGGCTGAAAAAGGAATATATACGGCCACATCCACCAATGCGCACTATCTCACGGAAACGAATGCCCGCAAAACGGTAGAAAGCGGATTGGACCGGCTAATTATTTCAATTGATGGCACTACACAGGATGTTTATCAGCAATACCGGGTCGGCGGCAACCTGGAAAAAGTATTGCAGGGTGCCAGAAATATTGTGCAGGCGAAAAAAGAGATGCGTTCTCAAAAGCCATTTGTCGTTTTTCAGTTTCTGGTAGTGAAGCCGAATGAGCACCAGATTGAAGACGCCAGGGCGCTGGCGAAATCTATCGGTGTAGACGATATCTGGCTCAAGACGGCGCAGGTATACGATTATGAAAACGACCCCAATCAGTTGATTCCTACCAATGAAAAATTCAGTCGCTATAAAAAAAACAAAGAGGGGCAGTATGCCTTTAAGAATAAATTATTGAATCATTGCTGGAGAGCATGGCATGCCACTGTGATTACCTGGGATGGATTGGTGGTGCCCTGTTGTTTTGATAAAGATGCGCAACATCGGCTGGGAGACCTTAAAAAAGCCAGTTTCCGTGAAATATGGGAGGATCCCGCTTACCAGAAATTCCGTTCCGGATTGCTTAAAAGTCGCGCTAATATCGATATTTGCTCCAACTGCTCTGAAGGAACACGTGTATGGGGATGAGCAACTACCTGCCGCTTCTTTCATTTTCATTATTTTTAACCCTGAACATAATCTCTTATGAGTATTAACAAAGACATCAATCAGCGGAAATTCAGGAATGAGCATCAGAAGGCCATGATCAACCTGATCTATTCGTACAACTGGCTGATGGAAAATACCCGTAAGCACCTGGACCGGTATGATCTTACCAACCAGCAGTTTAATATTCTTCGCATACTGCGCGGGGCGGGGGAACCACTCAGCACATTACAGATCCGGCAGCGTATGCTGGATAAAATGAGTGATACCTCCCGCATAGTAGACCGCCTGGTAAAAAAGGGGCTGGTAAGCAAAGTTGTATGCAGTTCCGACCGCAGACTGGTAGATGTTACCATATCCGAGAAGGGAAAAACATTACTGGCTGAAATGGATCAACACGAAAGCGATTGGGACAGCCTGCTCAAAAACCTCAATGAAACGGAGGCCGTTGAATTAAATAACCTGCTGGACAAACTGCGTAACAGCCAGGATTAACCGAAAATAGAATCATGTCATTCAAACAAAACTTGCTATCGGCAATCAGTATCCTTTTTCTTCCAACCCTTGTACTTGCACAGCAACCTGCTGCTCCGGTAGCTCCTCCAATGGAAGCAAGCTCCGCGAACAATGAATTCCGGGCTGCCTGGATTGCTACTGTTGCCAATATCGACTGGCCCTCAAAAGGCATAACAGACCCCGCCAAACAACGGGAAGAATACATTCAGCTACTTGATCTCCATAAGAAAAACGGATTGAATGCAGTGATTGCGCAGGTTCGGCCTGCTGCTGATGCACTTTACCCCTCTCCGTATGAGCCCTGGAGCGAGTGGTTAACCGGCAAACAGGGCAAGCCCCCGGTGCCGTATTATGACCCGCTTCAATTCATGATTTCAGAAGCGCATAAAAGAGGAATGGAATTTCATGCCTGGCTCAACCCCTACCGTGCCGTATTTAATATCAAAACAACCATTACCGCCCCAAATCATATTACCCGCACATTCCCCGACTGGTTTCTGACCTATGGAGATAAAAAATATTTTGACCCGGGAAATAAAAACGCACAACAGTTTGTTGTGAATGTGGTGCGTGATCTTGTCAAAAGATACCCGGTAGACGGCATTCATTTTGATGATTATTTTTATCCTTACCGCATCGCCGGCAAAGAATTCCCCGATCAGAAATCCTACAAGGTTTTTGGAGTAGGGATGAGTGTGGATGAATGGAGAAGAAGTAATGTGGACTCTATCATCCGGCAACTCGCCGTAGCCATCAAATCAGAAAAGCCATGGGTTAAGTTTGGCATCTCCCCATTTGGAGTTTGGCGCAACAGCGATAAAGACCCGCGGGGCAGTGCAACCACAGCCGGCCAAACCAATTACGATGATCTCTATGCCGATATATTATTGTGGCTGAAAGAAGGATGGATTGATTATGTAGCCCCTCAGCTGTATTGGGAATTTGGCCATAAAGCAGCGGCATTTGAAGTGTTGCTCGACTGGTGGAGCAAGAATACCTATGGTAAACATTGCTATATCGGGCTGGGCATTTACCGGGCCGGAACCAACAGTGCCTGGAAAGATAACAACCAGTTACCGCGCATGATCCAGGCGGTACGCAATACACCCAATATGCACGGGGTAATCTATTTCAGCAGCAAGAGTTTTGAAAAAAATCCAAATGGCTGGAATGACAGTCTCCGGAACAATTATTACCGGGATCCTGCCAGCATACCTTCTATGGAATGGATAGCTCCGAATCCCAGATCACTAACCTATTGATTTTATTTTCCTTCGAGCGCATTAACATAGTCGAGTGAACCAAGGCGAAACCGGAGCGGAAGCCCGGTTTTTTGCTGCAGGCGGTATTCTCCCACACATATAATTCCCCATTGGGAAAAGATATAATCCGGTGCCAGTTTACCCATTGGTGCCAGGGCATTCTCCTGAACGACAGTTGCCGCCGACCAGCTGCCGGCAGGAAACCAGCCGCGGCTGCCAACTGCATGCAACTCCCTGAAATCAGCAGTTTTTTTGGTTTTTAGGAGTACCGGGTGAAAGGAACCGGTCACCTTTTCAAATTTCGCAAAATTCTTTAAAGTGCGCGCCGACTGGGCATTTGCGCCCGTTGCAAAACAACCGGAAGCCAGCATTATCATTATTTTAAGGAAAGATTTCACCCCTGCTTCAACTTATTTTGTAATTTACGGCCTGATTTTTGTGGAAAGCGCGCTTTTTCAAAAAAAGTGCATAAACCCTGAACATAACGCATGGCATTAGGTCAAAGTTTACAGCAGAAATTACTTCAGAAGCTTTCTCCTCAGCAAATACAGCTGATGAAGCTTTTGCAGGTGCCTACAGCCAACCTGGAGGAGCGGATCAAGGAAGAGCTGGAAGAGAACCCTGCCCTGGAACAATCGGATGAAGCTAGCGATGAAAATTTTGAGGAGACAAGGGATGAGTTTGATGCAGCTGACGACGAATTTGAAACAGAGGGATCGGAAGAAGAATACGGCAATATTGATATCAGCGAATATGTTGCGGAAGGGGATGATGACATCGCCGATTACCGGTTGAGAGATGATAATTATCCAGAAATGGATGATAAGCAGGTGACCCCTTTCAAGATCGAATCCACCTTACATGATATGCTGGCCGACCAACTGGGCATGCTAACGCTGGACGAGCGCCGGCGCAAGATTGCCGAACAGATTGTGGGCAGTATTGAAGATGATGGCTATCTCCGCAGAGAAACTACTTCCATTCAGGACGACCTGGCATTCCGGCAGAATATTGATGCTTCGGAAGAAGAAATCGAAGAGTTGATATTGCTGATTCAGCAGTTTGATCCAGCCGGTGTTGCGGCCCGTAATCTCCAGGAATGCCTGCTGTTGCAACTCGCCAGAAAAAAACATGAAGGCGCTGCTGTTCAGGGCGCGGTCGAGATTTTGACGAATTATTTTGATGAGTTTACCAAGAAGCATTATGATAAAATACAGCGCGGACTGAATATTGACGATGAAGAACTCAGGCAGATTATTCAGCAAATCATTCGCCTGAGTCCGAAGCCCGGCGGTAATGTGGGAGAGGTAAATAAAGCAGAAAGTTATGTGGTTCCCGACTTCTTCATTTATAATACGGGCGGAAAACTGGAGATTACCCTAAACAGTAAAAACGCACCTGATTTACGGGTAAGTGAAGGATACCGCGATATGCTGAAAGAGTATGACCGGGGCACCAAGAAAGACAAGCGGCAAAAGGAAGCGGTGATGTTTATCAAACAGAAAATTGATGCCGCCAAATGGTTTATAGATGCGATCAAACAGCGGCAACACACCCTGATGATGACCATGCAGACTATTCTGGATTATCAATATGAATTTTTTCTGACGGGCGATGAAACCACCCTGCGCCCAATGATTCTGAAGGATATTGCAGAAAGAACCATGCTGGATATTTCAACAGTCAGCCGGGTTGCCAACAGTAAATTCGTGCAGACAGAATTTGGCACCTATCGTTTGAAATTCTTTTTCAGCGAGAGCCTCAGTACCGATAGCGGGGAAGAAGTAAGCACCCGCGAAGTCAAAAAGATATTAAGCGATCTGGTTGAAGGCGAGCACAAGAGAAAACCCCTGAGTGATGAGCGCTTAACCGAACTATTACAGGAAAAAGGTTATAACATTGCACGCAGAACGGTAGCAAAATACCGGGAACAATTGAACATCCCGGTTGCCCGCTTAAGAAAGGAATTATAATGAATCAAGCCAATTTGGATCCGGGATCAGGTAACAGGCAGGGCTGGCTTCCGCGGTCCTTTGCACACCTGGTATCCATTCTGTTTCATCCCCTGTTTATACCCAGCTATATTGCGGCATTCCTGCTTTTTCTACATCCGTTTTCATTTGCCGGCGACTCCGACCTGTATAAAAAAATCAAGCTGGCTTCTGTTTTTGTAAGTACTGCATTTTTTCCAGCCTTTACCGTTTTTCTCCTGAAGCAACTTGGATTTGCCAGCAGCTTCCGGCTGCGAACGCAACAGGAGCGTATCATACCCATTATCGCATCCATGGTTTTTTATTTCTGGATCTTTTATGTTGCCAAAAACCAGGGCGATAACCCCACGGAACTGGTGCAGATGCTCTGTGCTGTTTTTGTTTCCAGTATCATTGCTCTTACCGCGAATAATTTCATAAAAATCAGCCTGCATGGCATTGCTGTTGGGGTATTATCCGGATTTTTTCTCTACCAGGCCTGGGTAAGTTTTATACCGATGACATTGCCGCTAATGGTAGCCATCCTGATAACCGGAATGGTGGGCACTGCCCGCCTGATTCTTGGAGAGCACGATTACAGGGAATTGATTGCTGGCTATTTGACAGGGCTTGTTTCCATGGCCATTTCCATATTGGTAATTGGGTAGTAACAGCTGCTCAATGGAGGACAGTCACCTGAAATAAAAAGAAAAGCCCAATCTACGGATTGAGCTCTTGCTTAGGGGTGTCCAAACCAGCCTTTGTATATGTCCAAGCTAAACGTTTAAAATCTTTGATGCATTCAGGTATTTCTTTGAGGGATGGTAAATAAACAGGCAGGAACCCTGCTTGATGGTTTCAATAATTTTTGGTGCCTGATCCCTTGGAACAGCCGGACAGCCGAAACTTCTTCCGGTAACCTTGTTCGACTTCAGAAAATCCTTTCCTACATAATCCGATCCATGCACCACAATATGGCGGGCGAATGCTTTGTCATTAATACCCCGCTCAAGTCCATCTATTTTCAATGAAAGTCCGTGTTCTCCATAATAGGTAGATCGGGTAACATAAAAACCGAGGCTGCTCTGGTGAGATTCGGGGCGATTGGAAAAATTCCGGGCAAATTCAGAACCGGAATTACGGCCGTGCGCCACAAATGTCTGCATCAGCAATTTTTTCTCTTCTACATCAATGATATAGAGTCTTCTGCTTTTGGACGACTGGCTGAAATCACAAATGGACAGTATCTCTTCCCGGCCAATCTTCCCTTTTGAAACCAGGCTCTTATACCCTTTCCAGGCTGTTTGAAAAGCCTGCCGGGAAAGTCCCTTGCGGGCTAGTCCCAGGCTGGAATAAAGCGCATCCGCTGCGAGCAGTGCGGAATCTTTTGCGGGCAATTCCAACGTTGGAACTGATGGCTTCAGCGTGTCGGCAGGCTGTTGTATTTCAGCACTCTTTGCTACAGAAATTAAGGGGCCTGCACTGGCGGCCATACTGCTGGTTACATTTCGGGGAACCATCAGATGAAGGGACAGCAGGACAAAAAACACTACTGCCCGAAGGGTACGTTTGGAAACTTGGTAATTCATGGACAATTGGATTGTAATAACGGGAGCTAATCTGCAAATAGTGTGCGGGTTTTTACGCAAAATCTAAATGAAATCGTAAAACGCAGACAATCGTGTCAAATCGACTCATTTTCAGAAAAACCGGTTTCCTCTCCTACTACCTCACCGGTAAACTCCAATCGATAGATCCGGATAAGCAGAATAAAAACAGAAATCAGCAGGGGACCGAAAACAAGGCCGATAAATCCAAATAAATTGATGCCCAGGATAACTCCAAACACGGTAATGAGGGGATGAACATCTCCAATTTTCTTTTGTAACCAGAAGCGGAAAATATTATCTGATGTGCCGATGACCCCGAAACCAAAAATCAGCATGGCCACACCCATCCAGGTATTACCTTCCACAAAAAAGATGATGGCAAGAGGAATATAGGCGATAGCCGCGCCAATGATTGGAATCATGGAGCCAATGCAGGTGATTGCAAACCATAAAAAGGGTTCTTTAACGCCCATCAACAGATAACCACCCAGTCCGATAATACCCTGAATTATAGCAATCAGGGGTATCCCGATGGCATTCGAGAAAACCAGTGAATTAATTTGATCCTGCAGCTGTTGCTGGTTTTTCCGCGACATAGGCAGCCATTGAAAAATATTGTATTCAGCAGAGCGGCCACCCATCAGCATGAAATACAGAATGAAATACATTATTATCAGCGTGGTAAGGGTATTAAATGTAGCACCCAGCAGAATAGGCAATTCCTGTGCGGCTAACCCGCCCAGTTTCGACATGGATTGGTCACTGATCAGTTGAAAACCCAGCTTATGTTCCAGATTATCGACAAATTTTTCAATGGCAGTCATAGCCTGCTGCAATTGAAGACCGGAACCCTTCAACCGGTTAACCAGCATACTGATAACGCCGGCAATCGGAAGCACAATAATCATGAAGGAAAGCAGCATCAGGGTGGCGGCTGCGAGACCAGGTTTCCAGCCTTTAACCACCAGGATCCGCATCCAGCGGTTCATTAGAATAAAAAGGGTGAAGGCACCCAGTGCTGCCGGAAGGAAGGCCCGGAGTTCAAAAAAAAGGATTCCGCCCAACAGGAGCAGCATCACTAAAAAGAAGATCTGACGGAGTTTATCGGCGTTTAAATAACTCATTTGCCAATTTACCATTATATGACAACATCTTTCCACCGGCCACGCAAAAAAAGTAGCCAGGCTGCAATAGTGATGGCTGTTTCCGCCACCGGAATAGCAATAAAGACACCGAGAGGTCCTAGTCCGGCTGGTTTGGAAAGCAGATAAGCCAGTGGAATCTGGAAAAACCAGAAACCAACCAGGTTAATCCGGGTCGGTGTTTTGGTATCTCCTGCTCCATTAAACGCATTGGCCATCACCATACCGATACCATAGAAAATGAATCCGGCACTCATGATCTGCAGGGCCTGGGTGCCGATTCTTTTTACTTCCTGATCCTGGGTGAAAAATCCAACTACCCATTCGGCGGCAGCGAAAAAAACCAGCATCACAATACCCATAAAGATGGCATTGTAGCGGGCCGTAGCATAGACCGACTGAACGGCACGTTCCGGTTTCTGGGCACCCAGATTTTGTCCGACCAGGGTGGCGGCCGCATTGGACATTCCCCAGGCGGGCAGGATAAAAAACACCATGATCCGGATGGCGGTCTGGTATCCGGCGGATGCTGCCGAATGGCCGGTTTCAGCAACCAGTTTGGCAAGGAAGATCCAGGAGCAGGAGCCAATGATGAATTGAGCCGTGCCAGGCGCTGCAACTTTGAAAAGGGACCGGATAACCTGCCAATCGGGAAGCCAATTCGCCATTTTGAGATTCACTACTGAATTTCCCCGAAACAGGTAATACAATTGATAACAGACTCCTATACCCCGGCCAATAGTGGTGGCAAGGGCTGCGCCGATCAGGCCCATTCCAGGAATCGGGCCCCAGCCCATAATGAGTACCGGACAAAGGATGATATTGGCAATATTGGCGATCATCAGGCTTTTCATTGCCATGGAAGCATTACCTGCCCCCCGAAAAATACCATTGATCAGAAAAAGCAGGGTAATCACCAGGCTGGTGCCCATCATCAGCCGGGTATAGGGAGTTCCAATCCGAACGGTTTCCGGTTCAGCTCCCATCCAGCGAAGAATATCGGGTGCCAGTACCAGCCCAATTCCACTAATGAATATGGCAATACCGATACCTACGAGCAGGGATTGCATGGCTGCGTGAGCCGCACCTTTTTTATCCTTTTCTCCTACCCTGCGGGCCACCATGGCTGTGGCCGCCATACTAACGCCGATTGCCATGGCATATACCAGGGACAATACAGATTCGGTTAATCCAACTGTCTGGATATTATGCTGGCTGTCTGGCAGCTGTCCCACAAAATAAAGATCGACGATCGCAAAAACACTTTCCATACCCATTTCGATCACCATGGGGATAGCTAATAAAAAAACTGCACGACGAATACTGCCGTTGGTATAGTCCTGCTCTTCTCCCCGAAGCGCAGTTTTTATAAAGTTCCAGATACCGCCTGTCGTGAAGGCAGCAGAAGAATTAGTTGACATTGTTAAACTACTATAGAATTACAATAAGCCCGGGAGGGCCGGTTTGAGCAACCGAACCAGGATGTTCGGTAAAAAGTAGGATCCGTTTGAATCCATGCCGGAGATTCCGGCTGCTTAGAAAATCATAGTTCAGTAAATAAGAATGCGAAGCTAGTATTATTTTTTGATGCAATACATCAGTTCATCCAAATATTGTTGAACGTAGGATGCCTTTGCTGAGCGGCGGTATTGCTGGATAAACCGGGGATGGGGGTGATACCTGCTCCCATCCGGTCGGGATTAATTCCGATTAAACAGATGCGATCCTTTTCATCTGCATAATAACGGTTAAAAAAAGCTCGGATAACAGCCTGAACGGCAGGGTCTTTATACGGATAAAGCGACTGAACCCCGGGCGGCAGCCGACCCGGCGGTTTCAGTTGCTCAAAGAATTCTATCGCTTTGGCAGCGAAGCTCAACTCAATATAAACTTGGGTTACTATTGATGAAGTTGACCAGGGCTGCGGTATTTTTCAGTTTCAGTTTTTTCAGAATATTGTGACGGTGCACTTCTACAGTTTTAAGAGAAATATCCAGCTCAGCAGCGATTTCTCTGGAGGAGTGACCTTTCTTGATAAAACTGATGATCTGGATTTCCCGATCGGTCAAACTCTGGATATCCGGCCCCTGAGGTTCTGTTTCCGTCAATTGCTCAGAAATGATATTGCGGATTTCATCACAGATGTATTTATTTCCTTTATCCACTTCCAGGATAGCTTTGACCATTTCTTCGCGACTGCTGTTTTTGGTAACATAGCCGTGAGCTCCTACCTGCAGCATTTTTCTGGCATACGCGGGTTGGGAATGCATGGAAACACCTATGATTCTTGTATCGGGACTAACTTTCTTGATTTGTTCCGTTGCATCAAAGCCGCTCATCGGAATCATGTTGATATCCATCAGCACTACATTGGGCTTTTTTTCTGCGGCCACTTTAATAGCTTCATCCGGATCTCCGCAATCAGCAATCACTTCGAAACGATCATCACTTCCAAGGATAAAGCTCCAGGTTTCACGGATAAGTTTGTGGTCGTCAACAATCAGGATTGAGACTTTTTTCATTCTGGTATTGTTTTTTTAGAGGAATAAGGCAAATCTATAACTAAATGGCATCCTTTTCCGGGTGCCGTGATAATTTCTACAGGAGCATTAAAAATGGCGGCGCGACTCATAATATTCAACATTCCAATCCCTTCATTTTTCCTTGCCAGTTCAAGATCAAATCCTTTCCCGTTATCTTTTATTTCCAAACGGGTTAGTTTCCGATGGTTGGTTATACTAATGAGAAGGTGACTCGCATCCGCATGTTTCAGCACGTTATTAGCCTGTTCCTGAATAATCCGGAAGAACATCAGCTTCTCTTTGGCTTTCAAACGCTTTTCGATGTTCTTATCGTATTTAAACTCCGCATGTAATTGCCGGGCAAGGTTAATATTTTCGATCAAATCAGTAATTGAGGAGATGAGTCCCAGGTCATTTAGGCTGGCTGGCATCAGGGAGCGACTGATTTTTCGAATTTCATTGATCGCATTCATGATTGTATCTGAACTTCTTTTCAGCATGCTTTCCTGCATCGAAGCATCGTTTCGGGCAAGTTCAAGGAATAGTTTTGCGGTTGTAAGCAACTGGTTAACATTATCATGAAGTTCTTTTCCGATTTCGGCACGTTCGTTTTCCTGGACATCCACCACGGCCTGTGCAATTTGTTGCTGTTTGTGAATTTCCTGCTGTAATAGTTTCTCTTCCAGGTGTTTTCTTTCCGTGATATCTTCTGTAGAGCCGATCATCCGGATAACCGTTCCTTTATCATCGTACAGACAGTATCCTTTATCCACCACCAGGGCATAGGTACCATCTGCTTTGCAGAACCGGTATTCCGTTTTATAGAGTCCTTTTTTCTCTCCTGTCAGGTATTTATTAATCAGTTTCAACACCCGGTCCCGGTCATCGGGGTGGATTTTATTTTCCCAGTTCAGGGAAGCGCCTGTATAAAACATGGACGGATAGCCAAACAGGGTATTAAAGCCTTCTCCCCAGAAGGATACCTGCTCAACCGCATCCCAGTCCCAGATGGCTTCATTACTGGCTTTGGTAGCCAGCAGATACCGTTCGTTGCTGATCCAAAGCTTTTCTGCCGCCTGTTTGTTTTCAATAATCATTGTGAGCAGGTGTGTAAGCCTGCTTAACATTTCCATTTCCAGCTCACTCGGCAAACGTGCATCAAGAAAATAAATAGAGAACGTGCCCAATACTTCATTGCTGGTACTGATCATGGGCAGGGAGAGTGTTGCCTTAATACCAAGAGCGCGGGCTCCGTTTTTAGTGCTTTCGGCAAAGTCGGAATTTTCTACATCTGGAACAGCAACGGGTTTCCGTTGAATGATTGCTCTGCCACAGGTGGTCAGTTCAGGCTCCAGCGGAGTAGCATTGGTGAAGTCCCAGAACAGTTGTGGCAGATTGGGAGCTGCCAGTACTTCTGCATCGCGCATATTATTTTTAACCATGCAAACAGCACAGTAAAAGCGATGGCTGATCTGTTCAACGCCACGTAACAGGTGATCCGCCAGCACATCCAGACTTGCGTTGGAACCGGTATGCATTTCCAGTACCTGTTTTTCCAGCTGCAATAATTTTTCCTGTTTAATCCGGTTGGTGACATCTTTAAAATAGATGAATAACCCTTCATCATAAGGAAAGGCGCTTACATCAAACCATCGCTGGAGAGAATCGATATGCTGTTCATACCGGATGGTGGAGAACTCACTCATAGCAAGCTGCAGGGATTGATAACTGATTGATTCCATTGCCTCCGGAAACAATCCCCATAGATTGGAACCCACAACCAGGTTATTGTTATGCAATAAGGCTTCCTGAGCCACAGCATTGAACATGGTAATGGTAAAATTCCGATCCACTGCTATAAATCCATCTGTGATACTGTGGAGCATTCCGGTAATACGGTCTGAATAATGCTGCAGTGTCTTTTCAATTTCTATGTATTCAGTAATATTCCGCAGACTCAGGATAAGTCCATGAATAGTCGGACTTGCAATAGCAGATGTAGCCTTCAACTCCATCCAGCTCCAGTGTTGTTCCTGGTGCCGGAACTGGATGCGAAGAACAAGATCTGATTCCTGCCGGTGAAGAACAGTTTGAATGGCATTGTCAAAAACAGCAACCTGTTCCGGATGAACCAGCTCGCGGATTGGTTTCCCAATACAGTCAGCGACCTTATAACCCAATTGTTTTTCGAAGCTGGGAGTTGCGTTTTCCAGTATTCCATTTTCCGAAACAATCAAAACGACGTCAAGCGAGTTCTGAAACAAGGCTTTAAAGCGTTCTTCGCTTTGCCGAAGTTTTTCTTCCGCATGTTTCCGTTCTGTAATATCCCTGCTGTTAGTCTGGATATAAATTAATTCACCGTCATCCATAATCGGTTTGGAAACAGATTCCAGCCAGACATACTCCCCGTTTTTTTTCCGGTAACGATACTGGATGGAGGGTGCTTCAATACCCATGAAGTTTTTATCGTGGGCAATGCGAACCACGGCTGCGGCATCATCCGGGTGAAAATAGTCATACGGCGATTTGCCTATAAGTTCTTCCCGCTCATAACCAAGCATGGATTGAACGGATGGGGAGATATAAATATAGTCGCCGTTTGGGCGGTGCAGGCAGATCAGGTCGCGCGAGTGCTCTGCGAGGAACCTGAATTTTGCTTCGCTTTTTGCCAGTTGCAGTGCGGCCTGTTTCTGAAGGCGGATATCCTTTGCCGTTACATGAATACCATCGGGAAGTCCATTTCGGAAAATCACCCTGGAGCTGATTTCTACCGGGATCCGCTTACCGGATCTGGAAATGAATTCAGACTCGTAGAAGGTATCAGTACTGAGTCCCTGGCGTTTCAGGTTTCCTTGTTCCAGTGCCTGCTCCAGTCTTTCCGGTGAAATAAACTGATGGCAGAGCTGACCAATTATTTCTTCTTCTGCATATTCCAGCAGATTGGCTGCCTGCCGGTTAAACGATTGAATGCGGCCATCAAAATCGATGGTGTAGATGATATCGTGCGCGTTTTCAAAGAGATCCCGGTGTCGCTGCTCACTCTCCCGGAGATCGTTCTCCAGGTTTTTTTGCTGGGTAATGTCGGTAACAACGATAATCATGCCCGCATAGGAAGAATCGGCATGTCGGACGGGCATAAACCGGCACATAAACCAGGAAGCATCGTACCAGGAAGGGTATTCCACGGAAAATTTGCGCTGGCTGGTTTTGGCCGTAGAATAGGCATGCAGTAATTTTTCTCCAACCGGGGGGGGGAACGAAGCCAATATCGCTTCGAGTTCTTTGCCCAGAAAACCAGCAGGAGGAAGGAATAACTTATTGATATCATCTACCCAGAAGTTGGCAAAGACGCCATTTTCGTCGATTTCAAAAACGATATCGTGTAAAGAGGAAAGTGTTCTTTCAATTTCGTGCAGGCGGTTCTCCGATTCATATTTTTCCTGTGGAGGAAAGCCATACCACTGGTATCCTTCCGGTAAAGATTGCGGGATAATTGTCCAGTAGACCGGCAGGAGGATGCCACCTTCTTTCCGGATAGAGGCCCTGAAGTGAACAGGCTGTCTTGTGGTAGTTGCGTGCCGGAGTAAGGCACTGGCATGAGAATCGAGGTGCAGCAGATCGTCCAGCCTGTTCTTTCCGGATTCAAGCGATAAGGACAGATGCGGCACCAGGCTATCAGAAATATGGCATACTCTGGATTCCTCATCGGAAAAAAGCTGATAAGTCAGCTGGTCCTGTACTACGGAGTGCATGGCAGCCAGAGTGTGCATCTTTAAAATTACACAAAAAAAGGTCTGCCCGAAGGCAGACCATCCGCTGATTTCATTAGAATATTGTATTACTGGTTCTTCGTGATGC